>JAAYQM010000038.1 GCA_012519315.1 Clostridiales bacterium
ACACCGCCTTTTCCCCAACTTCTCCTTCCTCGACGCCCCATTCAACCTTCAGTATTACAAGCCGGGACAGACAGAGACCGAGGTTGTCTATATGGGCTGCCGTACCCGTGTTATCGGTAACTTCTACGATCCCTCAAGAGAGATTGTCACCGGACGGGGTAACCTCAGCTTTACCTCCATTAATCTGCCGAGAATCGCCCTTTTAAGCAAAGGCTCTCTCGAGCTGTTCTACGATCGTCTTGACAAGATGATCAACCTCTGCATTGACCAGCTGCTCGACCGCTTTGAGATTCAATGCCGCAAAAGAGTAAAAAACTTCCCCTTCTTAATGGGGGACGGCATCTGGCTTGATTCGGACAAACTCGGTCCGGATGATGAGGTTCGGGAGGTGCTGAAGCACGGAACCCTTACCGTCGGCTTTATCGGTCTTGCCGAGTGTCTTAAGGCTCTTATCGGAGAGCATCACGGCGAATCGAAAAGAGCGCAAACTCTGGGACTTGAGATTGTCGGCCATATGCGCCGCCGCCTCGACGATGAATCAAAGCGCCGCAAGCTTAACTTCTCCCTTATCGCCACACCGGCAGAGGGGCTTTCCGGTCGCTTTGTAAAAATGGACGCAAAACGTTTCGGCTCCCTTCCCGGCATCACCGACCGCCCATACTATACAAACTCCTTCCACGTCCCCGTTTATTTCCCGATAAGCGCCTATGATAAGATCCGTCTGGAGGCTCCTTATCATGCCTTAACAAACGGCGGGCATATAACCTATGTGGAGCTTGACGGCAATCCCGCCGACAATCTTGACGCCTTCGAGTCGGTTATTCGCTATATGAAGGAGGCGGGAGTCGGCTATGGCTCCATAAACCACCCCCTTGATCGCGACCCGGTCTGCAGATACAGCGGCATTATCGGCGACTGTTGCCCTAAATGCGGACGCGCCGAAGAGGAGGGACCCTCCTTTGAGCGGATTCGTCGTATCACCGGCTACCTTGTCGGTACCCTTGACCGCTTTAACAATGCAAAGCGCTCGGAGGTATCCGACCGTGTTAAACACATGAATATAATCGACAGCTCCCTGGAAATGGAAATGCCCGAACAGCTATGAGAGACAAGGCTACCATAACTATTGCCGGCATTGTACGCGAATCTATTACCGACGGACCGGGCATACGCTTCACCGTCTTTGCGCAAGGGTGCCCCCATCATTGCGAAGGCTGCCACAATCCGCAGACCTGGCCCTTCACGGGCGGGACACCTGTAACCGTTAAGACAATAATCGCCAAGATGAAAGCCGATCCCCTGCTCCGCGGAATAACCCTCAGCGGCGGCGAGCCTTTTTGTCAGGCGGCCCCTATGGTCGCCCTTGCGAAAGCTGCCAAAGCAGAAGGATATGACGTTGTTGTCTACACAGGCTATACCTTTGAAGAGCTGCTGAGAATGGGAGAAAGGGATCAAAGTGTCATCGACCTGCTAAAGCAAACCGATATTCTGGTAGACGGTCCCTTCATTAAGGAAAAGAAAAGCTACGATCTGCGGTTCCGCGGGTCTGCCAACCAGCGAATCATCGATGTTCCAAAATCCCTTAAGTCAAAGCGGATTGTCGATGCAAACATATAAAATCAAATGCGCCTTAACGGAACAAAAATCCCGTTAAGGCGCATTTTATCGTAATTATTCCGATCTTAGGCAATTTTTCCGACATCCTTTTCGCAAGAGACGATCATTATAACGTTTTTTCGTTACGCTACCTGCTATATACCCGGAATAGAGCCCCATGCCAATTTAAGCGACGGTATGCAGCTCGCCAAAATTATCGCCATCGGTATCCTCTTCGACAACAAGCCCGGACTGCTCGGTAGTATCGTCAGAAGCTTGTGTAGTAGTGTCGGCAGAGGGCTGTGTGGTGTCACTTACGTCAGTAGTAGTGCTTGTTTCGCTCCCATTTGAATCATCTGTCTGATTGCAAGCAATAACAGTGATCGCCACCAACAAAACAAGCAAAATAACAAGTGCTTTAAAATTGTTTTTCATTCTAAATCCTCCAAAATCCAAATTTATAATATATTTAGTATTGTAAAATAACAGCCGAACCGGTAAACAATCTATTTAATCTTTACGTTATGACCTTGAGCGAGTTTTGATTGCCTTTAAACGCTTCATCACATCGTTTTCACCTCGACCGAAATAGTCATGAAGCATCTTATATTCGGCATAAAGCTCATCATAAACAGCGGCTCTGGCAGCGTCGGGAGTATAGACGGTATCCTTCAGCTTGCCCATATGCTGTGCAGCCTCCTTGATACTGTCATATCCGCCCCGGGCACCCCCTGCAGCAAGGGCGCCGTAGATAGCCGCCCCCAGAGCGGGACCATTTGCCGAGCCGGCAATATATACCGGCATATTAAGAACATCCGAATAAATCTGCATGGTCATAGGGTCCTTTTGCGGTATGCCGCCGGCGGCAATAAGCTGCTCAACTGCGATGCCGGCATTGCGAAAGGTCTCAATGATTAGACGTGTGCCGTAGGCCGTGGCTTCGATCAGTGCGCGATAAATCTCCTCCGGCTTTGTCAAAAGAGTCATGCCGACAATAACACCGGTGAGATCGGAGTCAACAAGCACCGAGCGATTGCCGTTCCACCAATCGAGAGCCACAAGACCGCTTTCACCGGGGTAAAGCTTTTCTGCCTTTTCACGAAGATATTTATGTATGTTTTTCCCTTCTCTGACGGCCTCCTCATAGTATGAAGCCGGAAGACAATTATCGATAAACCAAGCAAAGTGGTCGCCGCAACAACACTGTCCCGCCTCATACCCGAAATAGCCGGGCAACATCCCGTCCTCTACAACGCCGCAAATGCCCGGAACAGACTCTTCCGTCTCTCCAAGGACCATATGGCAGGACGAGGTTCCCATAATGAGAAACATCGTGCCCGGTCCGTCAATCTTGACCGCAGGAGCGCAAACATGAGCATCGACAATTCCGACTGCAACGGGGATGCCGGGAATCAATCCCAGCCGTGCTGCCATTTTTTCTTCAAGCTCGCCGGCACAGCTGCCTATCGGGCTTACCGGAGTTGGCATTTTATCCTTAATAACCGTACGCATTTTCGGATGCAGGGCCGCGAAAAAATCCTCGGATGGGTATCCCTCGATCTTATGCCATATGCCCTTATATCCGGCAACACAGCTATTCTTGGTCAACTTTCCGGTCAGTTGCCAAACAATCCAGTCTGACGCCTCAACAAAACAATCGGCATCGTCGTATATTTCAGGCGCTTCCTCTAAAACCTGCAGAATCTTTGGAAACTCCCATTCTGAGGATATCTTTCCGCCGTAACGGTCAAGCCATTTTTCGCCCCGCTCCCTTGCCAATTGGTTAATGCGATCCGCCTGTTTTTGCGCAGCATGATGTTTCCAAAGCTTCACATAGGCATGGGGGTTATTTTCATATTCGGGCAGAAAACAAAGGGGAGTACCGTCTGCACGGACAGGGAATATCGTACTGGCAGTAAAATCTGTTCCTATACCGACAATTTCATCAGGGGAAACTCCCGCCTGCTGAACAACCCGAGGAACAATATGTAAAAGCACATCCAGATAATCCTGCGGATGCTGAAGCGCAAAATCAGGCTCAAGAGGAATCTTGCCGTTCAACATGGTATCCATTACCCCATGGGGATACTCGCAAACCGACTCTGCAAGCTCCTCGCCGGTTTCTACATCTACCAAAACCGCTCTTCCTGATAATGTTCCATAGTCTATGCCTATTGCGTACCTTTTCATTCTACACCTCTTATTTAATTTTTCAAATATGTTTTTAATATTATTACAAAAAACACAATACTCCGACAATAGAATAATACCTTCCCGGTTTTTTGTCAAGGCATTTTGAAAACTTTAATATGCAAAGCTTAGTCCAGCCGTCTCAGCAAGTGCAATTATCTTAAAACGGATAAAAAGCGGCAAAAAGAGAAAATGATTCCCTCTTTGCCGTTTCAACTACAGATTAACAATCATCCCATCATAGGAAACGAGGAATCCCTGCTCTTTTGCAAGGGGCACCATCTCGTCATAGGTTGCAATACCGTTGTGGGAAAAATGATGCACCACAGAAATCGTCTTATCGGTTACGACCCCGTATTCGCAAAGCCGCTGCTTTACCTCGGCGCAAACATCGAGGGACATATGATTCTTTCTCCACTGAAGCAAGGTTCCGCCAGTGCAATCTAAGGAGAGCAAATCAAGCCTCACGCCGCTTTCTCTAAAATAATCCCATGTTTGTTCGGGGAAATACCCGGTGTCATTACCATAAAGAACAGTCCTTTTCCCGTCGCTGATAAGAAATATTACCGGCTCTGTGGCGGGATCATGGGCGGCAAGAAGGGGGGGAATAGTATATCCCTCCACCTCAAAAGGAACAAAGGGACTGAATTGCACGGTTTTTATAATCCCCTTTTCCGCAATATCCCTCAACATTTCCACGGTTGGAGCGCTACCATATACCGTAAAGGGAATGTCGTCCTTTAATTGTGCAAAGGTCTTCTTTTTCCGCATATATAAGTCATCGACATACAGGTGGTCACTGTGAGAATGCGTAATGATGCAGCTGTGAATATCCCTCAGTGGAAGGCCGCTGCGCATGATATGAAGGTAGGTGTCAGGGGGAAAGTCGATTAACAGCTTATCATCAACCAATGCCTGTGAGCGTGTTCTGATATTGCGCCCTCCCGCAGCCTCCGCACGCTTACAGTGATCGCACACACAAAACAAGGCGGGCCATGACTCGGCGGCCGCTGTCCCCAAAAACTGAAATTTCATTTGCTCTCCTTTACAATTGCCAAAATAGTTTTCTAAAATTATATGAACAGATAAGCAAATTGTATCATAAATTTTCCAGTTGTTCAAGTCTATAACCAAATATTACCCGAATCTGCTTTCATTTTTTCTCCGAATATGCTATACTGTTTTTATAATATTCTGTTCGGACATTTCGTTAAAACAAGGGGCATATCGAGGAAAAGGAAGAGAAATGGAACTCATCACCGAAATCAAAAACATTGTGACAAAAGCAGGGCAAATTATGCTTGGTGCAACCGATATCATGAGCAAATCCTCAAAGAAAACGGGAAAGCATGACCTTGTCACTGTCTATGATCTCAAAATTCAGAGCTTTCTTTCCGAAAAACTCAAAAACCTGCTCCCGGGCGCCGTCATCATGGGAGAGGAGGATGCCGATGCATATGTCGCTTCCACCGGCGCCGATGACTGCTTCATAATCGATCCTATCGATGGTACCGCAAATTTTATCTTTGGCTGTCGGTATAGCGCAATATCGGTAGGGCTTCAGCGCAAGGGCAGGACGATTGCCGGCGTTATCTACAATCCCTACTCGGAAGAAATGTTTTGGGCAGTGGCAGGACGGGGCGCAATGCTTAACAATACGCCTATCCGCACGAATAATCTCGATCTTTCCTCCTCGATTGTCACCTTTGGCACCTCTCCATATCACAGACCCCTTGCCGAAAAAACCTTTGAGATAATGCGCACCTTTTATAGCGATGTTCTGGATATTCGGAGAAGCGGCTCTGCCGCACTGGATCTGTGCAGTGTCGCCTGCGGTCGTTCCTCCCTGTTTTTTGAGCTGCATCTCTCCCCTTGGGACTATTGCGCAGGGGCTCTCATTGTAGCCGAGGCGGGGGGCATCGTCACCGACACCGACGGCAAGCCTCTGCCCTATGACAGACCCTCGTCGGTTGTTGCCGGCAACAAAACCGCCCATTCAGAGTTCCTAAAACGCTCATCAAATCTCAGCTAACCCCTTCCCTTTTTAATAGAATAATCACTTTTCCCGGCGAAATTATAAGCTCCGACACTATTTTTTTCTTAAAACCGCGCACATAATAATATGTAACACACTTAAAGCATTAATACATTCAAAAACTAAAAAATCCAAGACCCATTTTAATAAAAATATATTTAATTGAAACGGAGCATCATTATGAAACTAAGCTACCGAAGAACCTTCTTCATCGGGCTTGCCTTCATGTCGATCTGTGCCTTCTGGCAGTTGTATGACAACATAATTCCGCTGATACTGAAAAACACCTTCGGAATCGGCGAGGTCTACACCGGCATAATCATGGCTCTCGACAATGTGCTGGCTCTCTTTCTTCTCCCCCTTTTCGGCGCCTTATCCGACAGGGTCGATACCCGATTCGGCAAGCGCACCCCCTTTATCGTTATCGGCACCGCCCTTGCTGTGCTGTTCAGCATCCTTTTGCCGGTGGCCGACTCCACCCAAAACCTTGTTCTTTTCATCGTTTTGCTGGGTTTTGTCCTGTTGTCAATGGGATTTTATCGTTCCCCCGCCGTTGCTCTCATGCCCGATTTGACACCAAAGCCCCTCCGCAGCAAGGCAAATTCCATCATCAATCTGATGGGCGCTATCGGCGGCGTCTACACGCTGGTCATGATTAAACTGCTTATTGACGACAAGATTCGTCCCGACTATATGCCGGTTTTCCTGTCGGTCAACCTGTTTATGGTTGTCTCTGTAATCATTCTCATCCTCACAATCAAAGAAAAGAAGCTTGCGTCAAACATGCCCCCGGAGGCTACGGATACCGATAACAAGCAGGATGAAAGATCCGACCTCGAAAGTAAGCGTACACTTTCCCCCGAGGTGAGGAAAAGCCTGATCTTTCTTCTGTCGTCTGTCTTTCTATGGTTCACGGCATACAACGCTGTTACCACCGCCTTCTCCCGCTATGCCGTTGAGGTCTGGGGACTTAGCGGAGGCGATTTTGCCGACTGCCTGATGGTTGCCACCATCGCCGCCATAGTCAGCTATATTCCCGTCGGCTTTATCTCAGAGCGTATCGGTCGAAAAAAGGTTATTATAACCGGCATTCTGTTAATGATCGCTGCCTTCACCTCAGGTGCCCTTTTCGTCACCTATTCGCCATTTCTCAACGTTATTTTTGCTGTAACCGGCATAGGCTGGGCTGCTATTAATGTCAACTCCTACCCCATGGTTGTTCAGATGAGCCGGGGGAGCGATATCGGCAAATATACCGGCTTTTACTACACCTTTTCAATGGCGGCGCAGATTTTCACGCCGATTTTCTCCGGCTTTTTGCTCGAACATATCTCCTATCGCACCCTTTTCCCTTATTCCGCCATTTTTTCATTCATCGCCCTTCTCACCATGCTCTTTGTAAAGCACGGCGATGTAAAACGCTCATAATTCCGGTTGCTTTTATTGCTTATTTATCGCGTTATATACTTGATACAAGGACATATCATCCCGCCGGGATGATTCCGGTGTTACTATGAATTATATTCTCTTCTTTTTCACCTCCCTTTCTATCTTGATTATTGCGCTGACGATAATTGTTCTTCTGTTTATGATTTTGATCGCCCCGGGCAAACGGATGCGTCGGAAAAAGCTTTCTCTCCCCGACTTTTTCTATGCCCATCGCGGGCTTTTCAATGATCGGTTTCCTGAAAATTCAATGGGTGCCTTTGCCCGTGCGGTCTCCGAGGGCTACGGTATCGAACTGGATGTTCAGCTCTCGGCTGATAATGAGGTTGTCGTATTTCACGACAACACCCTTACACGCGCCTGTGGAATAGACAAAAGGGTTGATGAGCTCACACTCCGCGAACTGAAGGCCCTTCGCCTTTTCGGTAGCGAGGAGAGAATTCCTGAGCTTTCGGAAGCGCTGAAGCTAGTCAAGGGCGCCGTTCCCCTCATCATTGAACTGAAGTGTCCAAATACTTCAACAGTCCCTCCTCTATGCGAGGCTGTCTCGAAAATACTTGAGAGTTATCACGGTGAATACTGCATCGAATCCTTCAACCCGATGATATTGGTCTGGTACAAAAGGCACCGGCCGCAAATTATCCGCGGTCAGCTTTCCGATGCATTCATGCGCAACAAAAATACCCGTTCTGTCCTCTACTTTATCCTGCATAATATGCTCCTCAACATCTCCGCCCGACCGGATTTTATCGCCTACAATCATCAAAACTTCGGCGCCATCGCATTTCGCGCGATCTCTCGCTTCTATCGTCCGGCGCTTGTCGCCTGGACAATCCGCTCACAGAATGAACTGGATATAGCAAGACCGTTATTTGACCGCTTCATCTTCGAGGGTTTTATACCTAAAAAAAACAATACCTCCTCTTGAATCGCTGAAAATGCCTAAAAACATACTTATTCAATTCTATCTAATAAGGAGAAAGGCCTTGTATGCGGCCTTGTGATTTTATCATGGAATATCAAAAACTCAGTAAAAAAGCTTTGGGTTGCATGCGGCTTGCCGCCGCCTTCGGAACGGTTATCTTTGCCCTCTTTCTCATAACAGCAAGGGTTATTATGTTTGCCTCAGGACTTCCCTTTTTGCATCCTGTCGATATTGTGCTGCTTTTTCTGCTGCTTATTTTCGCCCTCTATGCCGCTATCTCACCAAACATCCGCTACCTGAGATATCGCTACTATATCGACAACGAAAAGGTTGTTGTGCTTGAGGGACTGATTTTCATTACCAAAAGCTTCGTACCGGTTGAGCGTATTCACCAAATAACCGTGCAAAAAGGTCCTATCGACCGTCTATACGGGCTTGGCAAGGTTATCATAACCACCGCCGGGGGGACTGTTGTCATGCGCTTTTTAGAAGAAGAAAAGGCCGAACAGATCGCCGAGCTGCTCCGATCCACGGTCAGCACGCTTGTTCGCACACAGGGGGCGTCAACCGATGAATAAGAATACAACACAGGGTACACAGGGCGTTCGCCTTCACTTCTCCTCGGTCATTACCGCCACCCTCAAGGGCGTTGGCGCATTAATCATTATCTTCCTGTTTAACTTTTCCGATTTTATATCCGCCCTTCAGACCGGAGGGGAGAATGTCCTTCATCTTTGGATTTCCTCTCTCGTTTTAATAGCTATTATCGCCCTTGTCTTCCTTTTCAATCTCATGCGCTGGCTCAGAACCTATACCTATTTTGAGGATTCCAGCTTTGTAATCTCACGTCAACTGATAACGCAAAACAAAACAACGGTCAAGCTCTCCAGCATTGCCTCGGTAAATTTGAAGCAATCGATATTTGACCATATTTTCGGCACATACACCCTGCAGCTTGACATTAATTCCACCGTCAATGCCAATAAAACCGACTTTAACCTTGTCTTTTCCAAGGCATATGCCCTGGAGCTGAAAAAGATGATAACCGGCTTTCTGGAGAAAAGCACCTCCTTCGCTGAAGCCGAAACTGAGGAAAAGCATCTGATCCACCACTTTCCCTTTTCGAGAGTTGTTCGGCATGGCTTTATGTCCATACCCATTGTCAGCATTTTGATCTCCCTTGGGCTAATATTCGGATTTGTTGTCGATATTATGATAGCCGAACCGCAAGAAAATTCCCTCTCCTCCTTCCTTATTGCCGCTATCTTTTTCGGACAATTGTTTATTGCCCTGCTCTCCCCGTTTTTTAAATACTACAACTTTTCCATCTCAAGACAGAATAATAGGGTCATCGTCAGCCACGGCCTCATTTCAAAAAGCGAATATACGCTCCCCCTGTCAAAAACCAATGCTATAATTCTGCGCCAACCCCTGCTTGCCCGTCTTTTCGGTCTCTACTATGGCGAGATTCTCAATATCGGCATGGGGGACGAGGAAAAGAAAAGTGCCCCCATCTTCTGCCTGATTTGCGATCCCGAGGAGCTACATTCTATCCTCTCCCAAATAGCACCCGAGTTTATCATAACCGCCATGCCCGAACGCTCACCCCTGTCCGCTCTCCTGCCGGTCAGCTTTAAATATGGCAGTTTTGCGGCATTCTCCCTTGTATTGTCCACTATCCTCGGGAGCTGGATCATCGGAGTTATTGCCTTTCTCTTTTTCTTCCTGTGCGGATTCCTCTCGTGGCGCACAAAGGAAATCAGTCTTCAAGAGACAAAACTCTCTATCACAACAGGTATCTTCACCAGGCGCATTATTACCGTCCCCTATTCTCGTCTGCAAAATATCTCTATTAAAAGCGGACCGATCTCTACCTCCCTCGGCCTATCCAAAGGGCAGGCGGTCATTCTGTCAGAGATGTCCAACAGAAACAACACCATCGGCTATTTCCCTGTCGAACGGTTTGATGTAATTATGGAAAAAATGATCGAACAGAGAGGATCGGCACAATAATTGAAGTACAATCCTGAAACACACACCATCTCAATATCGGTGGGCGAGCTGGTGGAAACGGTATGTAAAAAAGGCAGCATCGACACCCGACACGGAGGTATCTTTACCCGCGCCCTCGACGGTAGCCGGTGGCACAAAAGGCTTCAAGGGCGGTACGGCGAGACCTATGAGGCTGAGGTTCCACTTTTTGCAAATCTCGAACACAAAGGGATTTCTTATCACATCAACGGGCGTGCCGACGGTATAATATACGGTCCTCACGGCTATACCGTTGATGAGATTAAAACCCTGCTCTTTCCCCCCGCACTGGTGAACGATGAATTTATGCACCCCCATCTCTCGCAGGCGGTCTGTTATGCCTATATGCTGTGTGAGTCAAGAGATCTTCAGAGCATCACGGTTCAGCTAACCTATTACAACTATGAGCTTGACGAGACAAATTATATTGTCCGATACTACACAAAAGCCGAGCTGAAATCCTACATTGAAGGCATGCTTGACACCTATCATCCCTTCGCTCAGCATGAGATTCACCGCCGCAGGATCCGCCTCCCGTCTATTCGGGAGGGGAAATTCCCCTTTTCATCACTAAGGGAGGGACAGAGGGATTTTATCAAAGAAGGATACCGGGTCATCAAGGGCGGCAACCGTCTTTTTGTTCAGGCTCCCACCGGTATCGGGAAAACCATCTCCGCCCTTTATCCGGCTGTGAAGGCGCTTTCCCACCATCATTGCGAGAAGATATTCTACTTTACCGCAAAGGGTACCGCGCAGACAACCGCCTTTGACACGGCACAAAAGCTATGTGAGCACAAGATGCCACTGCGCACCGTTATTCTCTATGCCCGCGAAAAGCTTTGCCTTATCGGTAAAGGCTCAGGTGACTTTTGCAACCCCGACGACTGCCCCTATGCAAAGGGGCATTACGATAGGGTTCGTGGCGCCCTCCTTAGCCTGCTTGACTCGGATTTTAATGGATATGACTTTAGAATAATTCAAGGCTATGCAAAAAAATATAATGTCTGTCCCTATGAGCTTTCCCTCGATCTTGCGGAATACTGCGACCTTTTAATCGGTGACTGCAACTATCTTTTTGATCCTCAGGTCTATCTCCGCCGCTTTTTTGACCAAAAGGGTGTCAGCGAAAAAAACAGAGACACCCTAAGTAAAAGGGGATATGTCCTATTGATCGATGAAGCCCACAATTTGCTTGATCGGGCAAGAAATATGTATTCCGGTCGCATTTACGGGCGAATGTTCGCCTCACCTGCAAAGGAGATCGAAAAGGAAGACCCACCTCTTGCCGCCGCCCTCTCCCGGATCCTCCTCATCATGAAAAAAATGCGGCGTTTATGTATCGATAATTTTTATATCGACGAAAACGACGATGAATACGGCTATTATGTCAGCGAAAAGCCGATAAACGTTCTCAATGAAGCCCTCTCCGAGCTGATTGTTCTCCTTGAGCCCCGCCTGCCGCTCTATGCGGACACAAAATCAGGGGCAAAGCTGCGTGACCTCTTTTTCGAGCTGCGAGAGTTTATGAAAAAAATGTCCTTTTTTTCGGAGGGCTTTATTATTCTTGTGGAGATAAAGCGCAGGGATATGTTTTACCGCATCCTGTGTCTCGATCCCTGCGAAATATTAGACCAACGCATGAGCTGTGCAAGATCTGCTCTTCTCTTTTCTGCCACACTGACCCCCACCGACTACTTCTCCCGTATGCTCGGCGGGAAAAAGGAGGCGGCTGTGCTTGACCTCCCCTCCCCCTACGATCCCGCAAAGCTATGTATCACTGTGATGGATAAAATAAGCACCCGTCACCTTGACCGTGAGGCAAACGCCTTTGACATTGCCGATATCATCGCAACCGCGGTATCGGCTAAAAGGGGGAATTATATAGTCTATCTCCCCTCCTACAGATTCTTATCAATTATATATGAGGCTTTTACCGAAATATGTCCATATGTTGACACAGTCATGCAGCAGCGCCAAGCGACCCAGCAACAAAGAGAGGCTTTTATCGCACAATTTGCCGCTGAAAGAAAAAGAACCCTTGTGGGATTTTGCGTTCTCGGCGGTCTGTATGCCGAAGGGATCGATCTTACGGGGGAGCGACTTATCGGCACCATCATTGTAGGTACGGGAATACCGCAGATTTCCCTTGAGCGCAACCTGCTTCAAGCCTATTATCAGGAGAGAACCGAAAACGGATTTGACTACGCCTATGTCTATCCGGGCATCAACAGGGTTCTTCAAGCCGCCGGCAGAGTCATACGCAGTGAGGAGGATCGCGGAATTATCGTTCTTATTGACGACCGTTTCGCCTCCCCCCAATATCGGCAGCTTTTTCCCGCCCACTGGCATGGGCTGAAATATGTCGGCAATATAAATTCTCTCTCGACGGTGCTTAGTCGCTTTTGGTCCTCTGTGGAAGACTGAAAACATTATGTTTATCCCTCAATCTCCCCCGCTTTATTGGCAGTTTTTGATATGTTTCATATAACTTTCGCAGTTTTATATGTTGATAGCCTACAAATTTGTCTTTACCATAAACTTTTTTATTGACACCTTCATATAATTGTGATATGATTTACTTTAAACTGATGAAGTGGAAATAAAACCTTAATATGCGCCATACAGAGAGCGGGACAAATGCTGAGAGTCCTGTGGAAATGCAGTCTGGTAAATGGACCACTGAAGGCAAGGTGAAAGCCGTCTTTCGGCAAGTATCTGAGACGTAGGTCGGCGTTAACGACAGGAAATGTGTTGGCATTTTCGCAAGAGTGGGCCCTATTTAGGGGTCAATAAAGGTGGTACCGCAGATTTTTTAAGTCTGTCCTTTGTCATAAGGACAGACTTTTTTGTTTTGTCTGTGTCCTCTCTGAATGTTCCCCAAGCTTTTTACCTAAGCTCAGCCGACAGCCTCGCTTTTCAATATTCTGAGCCGGTACTAAGCGAAATCGAACCACTCACACGATCATCCTTTCGATATTCGTGTGCGAAGCAAGCCACAAAAAAGTATCACTAATTTTTGGCTTATTTAAGAAAGGAAGGTATCATCATGACAAACAACAACTCTACCAAAACCCGCACAATCACAAAGGAAAAAGTAAAAGGGCTGTCTGTTTCAGACTGCATTCTAATCGGCGTTCTTCTTGCCGCAGGCGTTGTGCTCAAGCAGGTTGCCGGTTCCTTCTTCAACCTCGGCATGAAGCCGAACTTCATCATTGCAATGTACTGTCTCTGCATTCTGCTGATAAAACCGAGGGTTGTCGATGCTCTTATCATCGGTCTGCTCGCAGGCGCCGTCAGCCAGTTTAATCCCGGCACCCCCTATATCAACTTTGCAAGTGAGCTTGCAGGTGCCCTCAGCATGGCTTTAATAATCCGAATTCCCTTAAAATTTAAGTTTAAATCTAAGAGCCTTAATCTCTCTGTAATAATTCCCGCCGTCGCCACTTTAATAAGCACCCTTATCAGCGGCTTTGTATTTCTCGGCATCCTTTATATCGCTTTATATGCAGGTGCCCTGGTAAATCCTATCCCGGTGCAGGCTTTTCTTCCGATAATTTTCGGGACCGCCTTTATCAATGCAATAATCGTGCAGCTGCTTTATATGCCTATCAAGCTGACTCTAAAGCGAAGCCGCTGACAAAAGAGACGCCATGATTAAATTCGAAAACTTCAGCTTTACTTATCCGGACGCCCCCGCTCCCGCACTGAAAAATATCAATCTTGAGATACAAAAAGGAGCTTTCCTCGGTATCATCGGTCCGAGCGGCGCGGGAAAGTCCACCCTCACCTATGCTATCAACGGAGCAATTCCCCATTATTATCAGGGGGTCTGTCAAGGGCAGGTTATGGTTGACGGCATTGATGTATTCGACAGCACACCGGAGACAATTTCGCTGAAAGTCGGCAGCGTTTTCGGCGATGTGGAAAGCTTCTTTGTTGCTTCGGTGGTCGAGGAGGAGATTCTCTTTGGACTTGAAAACTTTAACATCCCACGTAGCGAAATCGAAGGTCGCATTACATCCGCCCTTGATGCC
Organism: Clostridiales bacterium; assembly: GCA_012519315.1. GTDB lineage: Bacteria > Bacillota > Clostridia > Oscillospirales > CAG-272 > JAAYQM01. The sequence goes on from JAAYQM010000038.1 coordinate 14,258, forward strand.
GTGGGCATATCCGAGCTGAGATATCGGAGCATATCCTCTCTTAGCGGCGGGCAAAAGCAAAAGGTAGCCATCTCTGCCGCCATCGCCCTGCGCCCTCAAATTCTTCTGCTTGACGAGCCGACAAGCGAGCTTGATCCTCAAAGCAGCCGCCAGATCTTCTCCCTACTTCGCACGCTTAACAAGAGCAACGGCATGACTATCGTGGTTGTCGAGCAAAAAATTATGCTGTTATGTGAATATGTAGACCGCCTTACCGTCATAAATGATGGGGAAATTTATAGTACCGGCAGTGTTCGGGATGTGCTCTCAACCCCTTCAAAGCTTGAGAAAATCGGAGTCAATTGCCCGAGAGTTACCACTCTGTCATCAAAGCTAGCAGCTGCCGGTCTCACAAATGAGCCTGTTGCACTCAACCTAAATGAAGCAGAATCTATGGTAAGGAGGATTATCCGTGATTATATTCGATAATGTCAGCTTTTCATACGGAAAAACTCAAATCATAGAGAAAATCTCCTTTAGAGTGGCGCCGGGGGAATTTGTTGCCATCGTCGGTCCGAACGGGGCAGGAAAAACCACTGTCTCAAAGCTGGCAAGGGGTCTGCTGAGACCCACATCGGGCACTGTAACCATCGACGCTCTTAATACAAGAACAACAAAGGCCAGTAAAATAGCGAGAACAACCGGCTTTTTGTTTCAAAACCCCGACCGCCAGATCTGCCAAAACACAGTACGGGATGAGATTGCCTTCAATCTTAAAATACAGGGGAAATCAGACGATGAAACTACCTCTAGGGTAGAGGAGCTCATCTCCCTTTTCGGTTTTGATCCAAACGCCTCTCCCTTTCGCCTTAGCCGCGGGGAGCGGCAGCGTCTTGCCCTTGCCTCCGCCCTTTCGGCAAAGCCGAAAATCCTTATTCTTGACGAGCCGACAACCGGGCTTGATTATCGGGAATGCATGAAGATTATGAACCTGATAAAATCCGAAAATCTAGCCGGCACCACTGTTTTTATGATCTGCCACGACATGGAGATTGTCTCCGATTTTGCAGAGCGGATTCTTGTCATCGCCGACGGTCGCCTCATTGCCGATGGGAATCCCGATACAATTTTCTTTAACAAAGAGATATGCGCAAAGGCCGCCCTCCTCCCTCCTCAAATTGCCGAGCTGTCACAACGGCTTGGAGGTGCCTATCAGGGCATTCGCCATGTGGATAATCTGTTCGGTGCCATTAGGAAGAACTTCAAAGGGGAGGCGACTTTATGAAGGGATTTCTCCAATACATTCCCGGCAATTCTATCCTGCATCAGCTCAGCCCCATTACAAAGCTCGCCCTTTCCGTCCTGCTTTGCGCCTGCGCCTTTCTGTCGTCAAGCATCCTTTATATTAGCTTTCTTCTGCTTTTGGTGCTGGGGTTATCTGCCATGTCGGGTATCGGCAGAAGCGCTCTTCAGATATTCTCCCTTCTATTAAAGCTCAGCCTTATCCTTTTTCTGGCTCAGATTTTTTTCATAAGGGAGGGAGATGTGCTTGTTCGCCTGCCCCTGAATCTTTTTATAACCGACGAGGGACTCGCCTTTGCCATTTTAATAGCTCTTCGGTTGATGCTATCCGCCCTCCCTCTCGCCCTTATTATTACTGTTACACCTATGAGCGACCTTGCCGGCGCAATGGTGCAAAAACTTAGAATTCCATATAAATATGCCTTTGCCCTTACCACCGCCATTCGATTTATACCGATTTTTTCGACTGAAATATCAGAGATTATCGAGGCGCAAAGGGCACGAGGGGTTAATTTTGACACTAAAAATATCTTCAAAAAAATAAGGCTGATCCTCCCCCTCTGTCTACCCCTGTTAGTGTCCTCGATTAAAAAGACAGAGTATATTGCACTTTCGGCAGAGATGCGGGGTTTTGCGCTGCGCAACCGAAAGAGCGGCTATAAAAGCTATGCCTTCAAGGGCAGAGATCTCATCGCCCTTTTGGCGGGAGTGTTCATTATTGCCGCCTCCCTGCTTATAAATCTGCCTTAAAGCAGAAAATTTCACTGGTGCAAACCATCATACTGCATTATACAAAGAAAGGTACCACATTGAAATGAAAAAAATGCTTCTCGGAAACGCCGCCATCGCGCACGGCGCCATCGATGCCGGCGTCGGACTGGTTTGCGGTTATCCCGGCACCCCGTCCACCGAAATTCTTCAAACGGTCGCCCAAAACAACCGGGATAAAAAAATATACATAGAATGGTCGGTCAACGAAAAGGCGGCTCTTGAGGTTGCCGCCGGTGCTGCCTTCTGCGGTACCAGAACCCTCGTCACCATGAAGCAGGTAGGACTAAATGTGGCCGCCGATCCGATCATGAGCCTTGCCTATCTTGGAATTAAAGGTGGGACGGTCATCGCCGTTGCCGATGATCCCGGCCCCATTTCCTCCCAAACAGAGCAAGATACCCGTCTCTTTGCCAAATTTGCAAATCTTCCGGTTCTGGACCCCTCCTCCCCTGCCGAGGCCTATGAGATGACCAAATATGCCTTTGAGCTTTCCGAAAGATTCGGGCTTCCGGTTATTCTCCGCCCGACGACCAAGGTCTGCCATGCCAGCGGCGCGGTCGATATTACGAATGCTCCCCCTATGCCCAATACGCCCTCAGGTTTTGTAAAGGATCCGAAATGGGTCATCTTCCCCCCTCTCTCCTATAGGCGCCACGGCGAGCTGAGAAGGCAGGCTATTGATATCTCCGCCGAATTTGATGTCAATACCTTCAACCGCGTTGAAGGAAGCGGAAGATGCGGCATTGTTGCCAGCGGGGTAACCTATGCCATCGTCAGAGACTTGATAAAGGCGAAAAACCTCTCTGTAACCCTGCTGAAATCGGGGGCGCCCTATCCTTCCCCAACCGGTCTTTATCATAAGTTTCTCTCAAAAGTCGACAGAGTTTTAGTCCTTGAAGAGCTTTCCCCCTTCCTTGAGGAGGAGCTGCTTTTGGTAGCCGCTCGTTCGGGGCTTAAAGTCGATATCCGGGGTAAAAAGGACGGAACGGTTCCTTATGCCGGGGAGCTGAGATATGACCTAATACTTTCGATTATCCGCGATTATTTATCCATTCCCGACAAAAGGATTGACCTCCCCCCGACTAATCTGCCGGCAAGGCAGCCCGTTCTTTGTGCCGGCTGTCCCCATAGAGCGAGCTTTTTTGCCGTCAAATCAGCAATGAAGGGGAAAAAATTCGTATCCTGCGGTGATATCGGATGCTATACGTTGGGGAACGCAAAACCCCTTGAGATGACCGACACCTGCCTTTGCATGGGCGCCGGCATCACAATCGCCCAGGGGATAAAACGGGCGGAGCCCGACACCGAGGTCTTTGCCTTCATCGATGAAGGCAAAGACCTCGGTGTCGGGCTCCGCCCGTTTTATCCCCTGGGCGATTGTGATGCCG
>JAAYQM010000039.1 GCA_012519315.1 Clostridiales bacterium
TAGTATGACGGATAAGCTGAGATTAAATTCTGTAATAACAAAATTAATTGCATCCTTTGCGTGTATTTCCTTAATAGAAATTGTCAGCCATAACAATAATTTTAACGAAGCGGTTTTTTTCAATTCAATTCCCCTTGTGAATCACTTATTAGGGATAGCACTTGTTTTTTTAACCCTGATGGTGTTATCCTATCATAGATTCTACGATATGGTAGAACCATTTTTTGTGATCTTTATTACCCTATGCCTGTTTTTTGTGACAAATTGTCAGGCTGAAAACATCTACTATGCCCTGATTTCCTCGGCGGTGATGGGAGGGCTAATCTTTTATTACACCGGCAGGATGAAATCATTTGACCTTAGCAAAAAGGTAACAATTCTGCTATGTACCATTTTCGGCACCCTCTTTGTTCTGTTTGTAGGCGGGCTTACCATCCTCCGATATCTAAACCACTGGACGCCGAATTTTGATTTCGGCATCTTCTCACAGATGTTTTATTACATGAAAGAAACTCTGATCCCCTATACGACAACCGAGAGGGACCGATTGCTTAGTCATTTTGCGGTTCACTTTTCTCCGATTTATTATTTAATTCTGCCTATTTACATGGTTTTTCCGAGTCCGGCTACCCTTCTTGCGGTACAGGCTATTGCAATCGCCCTTGGAATTATTCCTTTATACAAACTAGGCAAGCATTATAATCTCCGCAATTGGGCCATTACGCTGCTGGTGGGTGTCTATGTCCTTTTCCCCGCTCTCATCGGGGGTAATTTCTATTACTTTCATGAAAATAAACTGCTAACGGTACTGTTGCTATGGCTATTTTATTTTATCGAAAAAGAGCGGAATATCCCTACGGCGATATTTGCCGTTCTGGTATTGATGGTTAAAGAGGATGCACCCATCTATGTCGCCTTTATTGGCCTGTATATACTTCTGTCCAGGCGCGGGGCTATCAGAGGGACAAGTCTCCTTGGGGGCTCCGTCATTTATTTTTTAGTGGTTACAAAGCTGATGACCCAATACGGCGAGGGCATCATGTCCAATCGCTATAATAATTATATCTTTGATCCAAAGGGCGGTCTTCTTTCGGTAGTTGTCAACATTATCAAAAATCCGGCTTATTTGTTTACTCAGATACTGACCGAAGAAAAACTGATTTTTCTTATCTATATGTTTGTGCCTTTAGCGATGATCCCTCTTGCAATAAAAAAACCGTCCAGAATCATTTTGATTCTTCCTCTTGTCCTTATCAATATCATGCCCAACTATATATACCAATACAATATAGGATATCAATATACTTACGGCAGCTCGGCCTTTCTCTTTTATTTGGCAATCATGAATCTCGGCGAAATCTCCCCCCCAATCTCAAAGAGGCTGTTGCTGAGCGCCCTTGCTGCGTCAATGATATTTTTTGCCGCAACACATACAGACAGGATAAACTATGTCAAAAGCTATATCGAAAGCAGAGAACAAATCAAAGCCATTAACGAAGGGTTAGCCCTGATACCGAAAGATAAAAGCGTAAAGGCATGCACCTTTCTTGTAACCCCGTTGTCTGACAGGAAGGTGATTTATCAATACGAATATACAAAACACACCACCGAATATGTCGTTCTCGATTTGCGCTACTCCACCAGCGAATATAATATAAACGACTATAGAAACAGCCGGTATGACGAGATCTACTTTGTGGAAGGAACCATCGCAATCTTTAGATTAAAGGAGCCGGTTGATTAAGCTTTTATATTACACAGCGCATCATTCTTAAAACAGATTGAGGCGCTGTTTCTTTTTATCATAAAAATTTAGCAGCAGAGAAAGGGGTGTTTATTATAATAAATCATAACAAAAAAGATATACTAATTTTGTGCTAATAATTGTGCAAATAACTTGTAATATCGATGTGCGTGGATAGGGAATTCTTTTAAAAGACAGGAGGATATCCAATGTTATAATGAAAAGAACAGTGATCAATTTCTTGCTGATTGTATTTTTTATCATCTTTGTTTACAGCGGATATTCCATTATAGCGCGGCTTTTAGAGTATAAATCTAGCGATGATTATTATGCAAGGCTAATTGAATATGTAGGGCGGTCAGAAACTAGCAATCAGCTACAAAAGGACAGGAATGCCGGCTCAACTTCATCCGAGACGCAGGCAGAGCAAAGGTCTGCCACAGATAGGTCCTCCGACTGGCCCTTTGTAAATTTTGCGGACCTTCAGGCTATCAATCAAGACATTGTGGGGTGGATAATCTGCAAGGATACCAAGATAAACTACCCAATCGTGCAGGGTAAGGACAACTCATATTATCTCAATCACCATTTTAACGGCAAACACAACAGTGCCGGCTGCATTTTTCTGGACTGCCGAAACAATTCGCAGTTCAGCGATACCCACAATATTTTATACGGGCATCAGGTAAGCGACGGGTCTATGTTTTCCGCTATTTTGAAGTATAAAAAGCAGGCCTTTTATGATGCTCATCCTAAAATGATCCTCATTACACCCGATGCCAACTATCAGATAGACATTTTTGCAGGTTATGTAGCAAAAGCTGATGAGTCGGCATGGAAGCTTGACTTTTCATCACAGCTTGAATATGAGGAGTGGCTCTCCGAGGCTGTCCGTCGGTCAACATTTAAAAGTCAGGTTTTGCCCACAGGAGAGGAGCGCATAATTACCCTCTCAACCTGCAGCTATGAATTCTACAATGCACGCTATGTGCTGGTGGGAATTTTAAGATGGTTCCCTAAATAAAAAGTTAATTGAAATGCCCCTCAGATAGTCTTGAGGGGCATTGAATATATTTTAGCAGCATCTCAAAGGTTTGCAAAAACCAACCTTTTCCTTATGTTGACAGCTGATTTAGAAACTGCTATAATAAGGTAAATTTGCTCCGACCCGATCCTGTAATTTTGTATCTATTGCCCGAAAAAGCCAAAATCTAAAAAACGACCTGATATCCGGAGGGTTTGCTGTGAAAAAATATATTAAGCTTTTGATTATCCTGACATCTGTTTTAATTCTATCTGCCCTTATTACCGGTCTGTTGATATATTGCGGCGTTATTCATTTTAACAACCCTTCCGAGAAAAGGTATCCGATCAGAGGCGTTGACGTGTCCGCTTATCAGGGAGAGGTTGACTGGGAGATTCTTTCAGAGCAGGGAATCTCTTTTGCCTTTATCAAGGCGACCGAGGGAAGCAGCTTTGTCGATAGAAAATTTGCGGATAACTACGACGGCGCAATGAAAACCGGACTGCGGATCGGAGCCTATCATTTCTTTAGCTATGACAGCAGCGGAGAGAATCAGGCAAAAAACTTTATATCGGTTGTTCCGAAGGATGATAAGCTACTCCCGCCCGTTATTGATCTTGAATTTTACGGGGACAAAGAAAAGAATCTGCCCGCTAAGACCAAAACTCAGCAGGAGCTTGCCGCACTGATTGCCGCACTTGAGGAGCATTATGGGAAAAAGCCGATCATCTATGCCACCGAAAAGTCTTACAGACTATATGTCGCCGGCGCCTTTGTGGAAAATGACATATGGATTCGAAACGTTTTTACAAAACCCACCCTCTCGGACGGCAGGGAGTGGACCTTCTGGCAATATACCAATCGAGAAAGGCTTCAGGGCTATTCCGGCGTGGAAAAATTTATCGATATGAATGTCTTTAACGGTACAAAAGAGGATTTTGAAAAGTATTTTGATTAGTTTAACAGAAAATCACCTTAGCAGAGGGTGTAATGCCCCTGCCAAGGTGATTTCTTTGTCTTAAAATTTGTCGCCAATCTTTTCCAGAATTTATTCCAGAATCTATTCTGTTCGTAGTGCCACAACCGGATCCTTGTTTGCGGCAATTTTTGAGGGGATGAGTCCTGCTATGACGGTGAGCAACATACTGATCAAAATCAGGATAGCAGCGCCAAGAGGTGGCAATGCGGCGACACTTGAAATGTTCGCAATTTTTTCGATAATCAGATTAATCGGAATGATAAGAAGCAGGGAAATGAAAATCCCCAATGCTCCTGAGCCAAGCCCGATAATGAAGGTTTCGGCATTGAAAACCCTTGAGATATCGTGCTTTGATGCGCCGATACTACGAAGAATACCGATTTCCTTTGTGCGCTCAAGAACCGATATATAGGTAATGATACCGATCATAATAGAGGACACTACCAGAGAGATAGCGACAAAGGCAATCAGAATATAGCTTATTGCATTAATAATAGTTGTGACAGAAGACATAAGCAGACCGACCATATCGGTGTAACGAATGACATTTTCATCAAGCCCGGCATCCTCTTGCTTTTCGTTGTATTCGTCAATCAGATCGGTAATGGCATCCTTTGATTCAAAATCCTTGGCGTAAATGTTAATTATACTGGGATGGTCAAGATCAACAACGCTGAGCGTCCTTAGGTTGTTTTCATAAGTGTTTTTAGCGGCTGCGGCATATTTTTCGATCATCGCCTGACGCTCCTCCTCGGGAAGGGAGGCGA
>JAAYQM010000040.1 GCA_012519315.1 Clostridiales bacterium
GCTTTTTGAGAACTGTGAAAAATCTGGCTTGTCAATTTTATTGATGGTCTCTTCAAGAGACCTAAGTAATGATGATTCTGCATTCTTTTGAAGAGACGATACTTCGTGGAATATTTGAGCCATTTCAGGATAGTCTGATTGCTTGTAATTTTTGTTGAATAATACAATTGCATTTAGGATAGCAATAGGGTCGGCTTCCTTTGGTATTTCCTTAAAGGCATCTGTAAGCTTTCCATAATGCTCTACATTTTCAATTCTATTTTTCATGGTTGATACTTCTGTTTCAAAGAACCCATTTTCCTTTGCTGGAAGATAAGCCTTGTATTTGCTTATAACATCAATCGCCTGCTTATAGGCCGCACATTGTTTTTGCCAGGAAGCTCCTTCTGATTCCTTTAAAATATGGGCGATTTCATCTGCCAACTCTTTTTTTATGGTGACAACCAAGTCTTGATACATTTTTCTACTATTACTAAGGAGATTCCTATACTTCTCCTCTTTAATCGGCAATATGCTGTAGTCTTGAATAAACTTATCAAGTGCTATCGGTTTGGAATGTTCATCAAGATTCTCAATCGCATTATAATCCTTGTCAAAGGCGATATAAATAGCCAACGAAGATTGCTTTTCTCTAGTTTTTTCCAAAGTAATTACAATCTGTTCATATTCAGAGCTTGATTCACAATATTCGGTCTTGAGTTTTTCGTAAACTTGAATAAGTTTGTCAAGAAGCTTTGAACGCTCTGCAGCTGTCAAGTCAAGGTTGTCTGCATTCTCGCTTTCAGCAGTTGTTCGATAGTCATTCCATTTTTTAATAAGGCGCTTTGTTTCTGCTTCAAGGGTTTCAAATGAGGCCTTTTTATCAGGATAAGACTCAAGAGTGAACTTCTCTGGGGACAGAAATTCTTCAATTCTGCGTAGTTTCCCTTCGTCAGCGGAGGCCATGAGTTTATTAAACGTTGCTTCAAACACCTCATTTTTATCTTCACGTGAAAGTTGAGCAGAGATAACTGTAATTTGTCCTTCTACGTTTTTGTACTCCTCGCTTCCGATGGTAAATTCACCATATGCTTCATCTAAAACAGTTTTAATGGCCGTAAGGCGGACTATTTTCTCTTTTGCCGGCATCTCGTTTGTAATAGGATTATCTTTCAATGCAGTTGCTATCCTATCGTTCATTCGCTTAACAAGTGATGATTTTTCGACATTAAGTTCATCAATATATTTAGTACATCTGGGATAATCTTCATTGGTGAAATTACGTAAAAAAACATCTATTTTTCTAATTTTCCCTTTTTCAGGAATGCCCTGCAGTTTTTTTAATTCGGCATAGAAAGGCATATCATGCTTACATTCTTCAATAAGTCGACGTGCATTTTCGATAAGCGTATTGTGTTGTTCAAGATATTTGCTACGGCTAGAATAATATTTGGCGAAGGCTTCAATTGCATCGATTCGTGAGTTGGCAAGACGAATCCGCTCTTCACAATCTGTCGAATCAGGACTATCCTTGTATTTCTCTAGTATTGACAATAATTGTTCTTCATACTTCTTTTCCACATCAGCGAGTTGTTTGCGAAGACGCTCAAATGCCTCTTTTCTATGGGGAAAACGTCCCTCGAATGTGTCAAGTGTTTGTTCTATTGCTCGACATACTGCTTCATTTTTTAATTGAGCCAATTCAAAGATCCTGTCATCCAATGGACTATCATTTGCAATGTTTCCACGTATCCTCTCCTCGCTAA
>JAAYQM010000041.1 GCA_012519315.1 Clostridiales bacterium
CATCATCTGCTGGGCCTTTTACGGCAGTCAATGCGTTAGATATTTCACAAAAAGCGCTGCCGCCAAAAATATCTATCTTGTGTTCTATTGCGCCTCGGTATTGTTTGGTGCGACGGCGGCAACCGACTTTATCTGGTCTCTTGCCGATTTTGCAATTTGCGCCATGATGATCCTCAACACCGGGTGTCTGCTTTTTATGAGCGACAAGGTTGTCTCCCTCTCAAAGGAGATAATGCAAAAAAGCCCGAACTTCCCCAAACCTGCCAAAGACCTCCTCCCGAAGGCTATACCGGCAAAAGATATCAAGAAAACCCCCGCCGCCCCAATCTCTCACCCAAAAGGTAGGTCAGGCTGCTCCTTTCCGTAAGAAATCACAAAGAGGTGAATCCCAACCAAAAATCTGTCCCAAACTACGTTTGTTTATTGACATACGGCAAACTATGGTTTATGATTATAACAGGTGCGAAAACCTATCATTTCCCTATCCTCTGTAATACATAACCGAAAGGGCTCATCGTGTAAGCATTGGTGATTGATTTTGAAAAACACAAAACCGGTTGATATTGTTCTTAACACATTTGCGGCGCTTATCCCTTTGGTTCAGATTGCTTTTTTGATATTTTTTTCGTGTAAGTTAATCAATGTGAGAATCGAGGATATACAAAATGCCGGTGATGCCAGCTATTTCGGCGGCTACGGGTATAGGCTGTTTGCCGGCGGTTTGTTGTTGCTTTTTGTCAATTTAGGCGCATTTTTTATGACTGTCATAGGATTCCTCATTTCCAAGCTGAACAAGCATTGTAAGGACAATCCAAAGCACCAAAGGCGCTATAAATTCCTCATGCTTGCCCCGCCGATAAATCAGATATTATTCGGGGTGGTTGCTGCAATCGCATACAACATTATTCGATAATTCTCTCTTGTACATAGACGCCTGCCGCAACAACCGGCCCTCCCATTCAAAAATGACAAAACACCGATGACAGCCCTTCCTGTCATCGGTGTTTAAATTTTTGCAAAATATACTACAGCACGCGTATTCTCGAAATGAGGGATGCGCCGATCGTTTCAAGAATGGAGATCTTTTCCTTTGCCTCCACCTCGGTCATAGACGGGGTGATAAAAGCAAGAGTACCCTTCTTAGCTGAAGGAATCATTCTCACCTCGCCAAAGCAGTCCTTGATAAAGCCGGCGGCAGCGGCAACCTCCTTGACACAAATATAGCTTGCCGCTACAAAGCTGTCCATCGAGCCGAGCACCTCAGGCGTCGCCTGCTTCCATGGCTTCATACTGCTTGCGGAGCCGACGGCGATATTGATAATGTCGGCAACAACGGCGCTTGCCGTGGGGAGAGCGCCTGCCCCCCGCCCGTAAAACATAACATCACCGATATAGTTGCCCTTAACCATAATACCGTTATAAACGTCATCAATATGGGAAAGGGGATTGTCCTGACTGACAAGGCAAGGGGAAACCATGATGCGCAGTCTGCCCTTTTCATCCCGGATCGAGCGACCGATAAGCTTTATGCTGTAGCCCACCGCCTCGGCATTTTCAACATCAAGGGAGGTAATACCGCGAATACCCTCGGTGTAGATAGTATTTACCGGCACCAGCTGACCAAAGGCGAGGGCGGTTAGGATACAAATCTTACGGCAGGAGTCAATACCGTCC
>JAAYQM010000042.1 GCA_012519315.1 Clostridiales bacterium
CATACAATCTGATATGATTTCATCATGAGAACCTCTCTTTGTTTTGGGAGTACTTTGGATTCGTGGTGAAACCATTGTACTACAATGCTTGAGAGGTTCTCAACTTTCATTTAACTTTACAATACGTCATTTATTTATAGGAGGTTTTGCTATGGCACTGGTTCCAATAGTTATAGAGCAGACTAACAGAGGAGAGCGTTCCTATGACATATACTCCCGTCTGCTCAACGACAGAATAGTATTTCTATCCGACGAGGTTAACGACGTCACAGCTTCCCTTGTTGTTGCCCAGCTTTTATATCTTGAGGCACAGGATCCGGACAAAGACATCTCCCTTTATATCAACAGCCCCGGGGGTGTCATTACCGCCGGCATGGCAATCTATGATACAATGAATTTCATCAAATGTGACGTCTCCACCATCTGTGTGGGTATGGCTGCCAGCATGGGTGCTTTTCTCCTTGCCGCCGGAACAAAGGGCAAGCGATTCGCCCTGCCCAACAGCGAGGTTATGATTCACCAGCCCCTTGGCGGCACCCGCGGTCAGGCTGCCGACATCAAGATTCACGCCGACCATATTCTCCGCATCCGCGCGAACCTCAATCGCATCCTTGCGGAAAAAACCGGCAAGCCCCTTGAGGTTATTGAGCGGGATACCGATCGTGATAATTTCATGACGGCGGAGCAAGCGCTGGAATACGGAATTATCGATAAGGTTATTGCTCATAGAATCTGATTCTTGCAGATTCTATTTAAACAAGCCAGATAACAGACGCCTACACGTACCGCATGGAGTTTTTCCCTGCTGAGATTCTGTCATTACAATTGAAGCTGATTTCATCTCCGCCGCCGTAGTCTTTACTTTTTTATATCACTTTGCCCCGCTGGTCTAATAGCTTTTGCAAAAAGTTATATAATGCCACAGGCAGGGCTAAAAAAAGTAACCCATGCTGCAAACGGTCTAAATTAAATAAAATCGGTATCAGATATATTCCCTAAAGCTTACGGTCGGCAATAAAAATACAGAAAGGTTACTCCCTATGGCAAATAACAATTCTAACCATACACGCCCGAATATGACAAATCACTGCGCTTTTTGCGGCAGAAGCGAGAAGCAGGTGCTGTTTTTGATTCCCTCCCCTACGGGCTTGTATATATGCGATGCGTGTGTTGAAGCGTGCAGCGATCTTATTTACGAGCATACCCATTTACACGCCGGGAATTTGCTGTCCTTTGACACCCTGCCGAAGCCAATCGAGATAAAGGAAACTCTTGATGAATATGTTATCGGTCAGGAACAGGCAAAGAAGGTTCTTTCCGTCGCCGTTTACAATCATTACAAGCGTATTCTGTACAAGGACACAAAGAGGAAAATTCGGAAGAAAAAGAACGTTGATACCGATGTGGAAATCCAAAAAAGCAACGTCCTGCTCCTTGGTCCCACCGGCGTAGGCAAAACCTATCTTGCCCAAACCTTAGCAAAAACCTTTCAGGTGCCCTTTGCAATTGCCGACGCCACCACACTTACCGAGGCGGGCTATGTCGGGGAGGATGTTGAGAATATCCTGCTCCGTCTCATACAGGCAGCCGATTATGATATTGAGCTTGCCGAGCGGGGAATCATCTACATCGACGAAATTGACAAGATCTCCCGTCGTGGTGAAAACCGCTCCATCACCCGTGATGTTTCGGGCGAGGGTGTGCAGCAGGCCCTGCTTAAGATTCTGGAGGGCACTATATCCAATGTACCGCCCCAGGGCGGAAGGAAGCATCCGAATCAGGATTTCATCCAGATCAATACCGAGAATATTCTCTTTATCTGCGGGGGAGCCTTCGACGGGCTGGATCAGATTATCGAGCAGCGCAAAGGCAACCAAACCATCGGCTTTAACAGCGGAATCAAACAGCGAGAGGAAAAAATACAGAGCGGCGTCTACAAGGATGTCACCTCTCACGATATAATCAAGTACGGTCTCATTCCTGAGCTGGTGGGGCGTCTGCCTGTAATGGTTACCCTTGACTACCTAGATAAAAATGCCCTTATCAAGATATTAAAGGAACCTAAAAACTCCCTTGTAAAGCAGTATACAGAGATGTTTAACATGGACAAAATAACCCTCACCTTCGATGATGCCGCCCTTGCCGCCATGGCCTCCCTTGCCATTGAGAGGGACATCGGCGCCCGCGGTCTGCGAGCCATCATGGAGGAAGTCATGCTTTCCCTGATGTACGAGATGCCATCGAGAGAGGATGTAAAGCAGATCATCATCACCGAGGAGTTTGTCCGCAAGAATGGGGCGCCTCGTCTGATTCTGACAGAGTCACAGCGTCCCGCACTTCCCGAACAGCTTGAGCTCCTCGAAAAAGCTGAATAATCCACCTGTAAAGGCGGCACATTTATCGTGCCGCCTTATTTTTTATAACGCATATTTATCGAGAAGCCTCTTAATCAATGTAAGTAAGCCGAAACTTGCTTTTACAATAGAATACAATCATCTCCTCAAAACGTTAAAATCCGCCGCCATCCCCTTCTCATCAAAGGCACTGAGCAAAACCGTCCCGCTCAAGGGGGGAACATCAATGACGGTGGCAGGATCGGGCACATTGGAGAGCATACTTGCAAACCTGTTTTTCGAGGTAAGGCGATAGGTTCGGTTGGATCGATTTATTACCGTTATGGCGGCTGTGTCCGTAGCATTTCTCGAAAAAATCAGGAGATCCTCGGTGGCAAAATTTATTTTCAGGGGAGCATCCTTGAAAAGGGTATGCTCTCTCCGCATTTTCCCCACTTTTTTATACCAGCGAATGAGACTACCCTCCGTTTTATGCCACGGAAAGCACCGGCGGTTAAAGGGATCCCCATATCCCTCAAGACCGGTTTCATCGCCGTAATAGATAAAGGGAAGCCCGGGAAGGGTTGCCGCAATCAGATAGGCAAGCTTTAGCAGCTTAACCCCCCGTCTTCTCTGCCCTTCCCTCAGCCTCATGACAGCGCGTTCCGCGTTTTTCCTGCCGGTATCCTCCTCCCCCGCAAGAGCTGTTATAATACGATCGGTATCCTTGTCCCCCAAAGGGTTAAGCTGCAGATTCAGCGCCGGCGAAGGCACCATGGCGCAAACAAGCCCGACTGTGTTTTTGAAGAAATTGAAATCTCCCTCCCGCAGATATCTGATAATCGCCTCTCTTACCCCGTAATTTATAAAGGAATCAATGCACCCCTCCACAACAAGACTATTAATAGCGACAATCTCCTCCATATCAACCCTAGGCATAACGCCATACACAACGCCCCCCTCCTTTTCCCGCTTAACCGCACCGGAAATAGCCCGCAATGTCTCCCGTGAAAACTCGTTCGGATAGTTCAGCCGATAGCCGTATGCCCCGGCGGCAATATGACCGGCAACAACCCCCCCCTCCTTAACAAAAAAGTCTTTACACGACGGCTCATTCCAATTAAGGCGGGGCAGATTCCCGAGGGAAAACCGACAATCATAGCCCTCTCCCTCCTCATAAAAGGTGTACCAGCCGCGATAGGGAGAGATCCGGGACTGATATGCCCCCACCTCCTCATATCTCCCGTATTTGTTGAAATATCGGCTGTTGTCCGAGGTTATCCCGAAATCGACGTCAAGAATAATGCGTATATCCCGGCCTGCCGCCTTACTGACAAGCTCATGAAATGCACCTTCCCCACCAATCATATCATCAATCCGCATAAAATCTGCGGTATCAAACCGATGGTTGGATTCCGATTCAAAAATCGGACTGAGACAAATGCAGGTTGTCCCAAGAGAGTAGATATGCTCCAGCTTTTTTGCAATACCCCTCAGATTACCGCCGAAAAAAACATTGTTCTTGTGAAAAATTGCGGGATACTCCCCATAAGAGGGGCATCCGTTTTCCCAATCGGCATTAAGAATGGCATCCCCTCGCAAAGGGAAATCCCCCGCCCTGTGAAAGCGGTCTACAAAGATATAATAGACGATTCCGCCATACAGCCATTCGGGCAGCCTTACCCCCGCATCATAAAGAGTGAGCAAAAATGTATCCTCCCACCCGCCCACAAGGGTGTCCGCCACCGCCAATAATATGTCCTTGCTCTTCCTTTTTACCCGATATGCCCCCTTTGCCGTATCAAGGATAAATTGATACCGAAAAATCCTCTCATCTCCTTCGGTTGCCACCTCATCGGTATCCACACTCACAGAAAAGATGAAATACACTCCCTCCTTTGCCGCCCTTGCCATCTTCTTTTGAAAAACAATCTCCCCCGCAAGGTTAGCTATTACCATCTCGGCGCCGCTAATCTCCGCCTCCGCTGCTATGATCAAACCAAAGTCAACAACCGCCCCCCGCACAAAGGCGTCATACATACTAAAATCCACCGAATCGATCATTTTTATTATTGAAACATTGAAAGAATCCTCTTTTTGCTGCTTGTCGCCCGCTGTTTTCATCTTAATATCCCCACCTTAATCCTCATCTTTTATATTATCATATACAATTAATAAATCAATTGTGTAAAAAACATCCCCGTCCGGAGGATTAATACCGGGACGGGGATCGGATATTAAATTCGGGCAACAGCGCAAAGGTTAAGTATTAGGTTGACCCGGGATATTCAGCTGTTGCATTAAAATCATCTGCTTCATGGTCTTTCTATATGAAAGGATGCAGACCGAAATAAGAACTAAAAACACACCGTTTGCAACTGTCGCCAAAACAGACGCAATATTCCCGTTGATTAAGGAGCCGGGGGAAATGAAGAGCATAGAGGCCGCACTTATAAAGTTGATAACTACAACATAGATTGATACCTTATCGGATGCGACGCCATATGTAATGGAATTCTTGACGGTGTTAATCGTTCCGGTGATAAAGAGCAGGTAGATCAGGGCAAGGATAAAACACACTGCAAAGATAATAATAATGGTAATCAATACCGTTGTCAAAATGAACGCAACGTCAATGTCTTGCACCGAAAAAAACCAATCAATATTATACTGTTCGATAAATTTCAATATTGAGGGCAGTGAGGCGATGGCAATCATCATAAGAATCTCAAGAACACCAAAAACCACACACAAAATAACGGTCTTGATAATATTGATAGTCTTGATCACCTTAAGACCGGTTGTCGAGTATATACCGGGTTTTTTCGAGGCAGAATAAAACATCCAAAGACCTATAGCCGTAATAATGCCAAACAGATTTGAAAAAGCGATCTGGGCAATGTTAGGTGAAAGCTCCCCCTCTCTTGCCATACCAATTAAATCAATGTCATATCTATACCCGATTTCCCTAACGACATTTTCAATATCGGGGTCAAACTCTATCGAAGTCGGGAATAAAGCGGCCAACATGCTTAAAAAGATAGCAAGGGTGAAGAAAATAACTGCCATAAGAAAGAGATTGGATGATCCCGCCTTGCGTATGGCGGCAATCACCGGATTCGGGGTAAGAGCCTGACCGTAGTTTTGCGCTGCATAAGGGGGTACATAGGGGGGAATCACAGGCTGTGCCCCTCCTGCCGCAGGCTGGGACTCTTCCGCCGCAGGCTGGGTTTCTCCCGACTCGGCGCCTGAGGGGGTATCATCCTTTTCGGCGGTGTCATTGACTATTTCGGGGTTTTCCTCCTGAAAAGGAACATCCGCCGAATTCGCCGAAGCATCGGCATTGTCCGAGATCCCCTTATTCTGCTCGGCAGTCTCCTGCGATTTTTCGGAAATAAGCCGGTTCCCGCATGAGGAACAAAAAGTATAGGTTTCCTCGTTTAGCTCGCCACAATTTTTGCAATGTCGCATAAGTCACCTTTCGCTCACGCCGAAGGGCGCGGCTTCCTTTACAGTAATATTTGTTAGACAAGGGAACAATTATTTATTTTCATTATAACTTTCTATCCAGCATATGTCAAGTAAAAATTGACATAAACACCGCCATATGTTATAGTAAATCAGCTAAATAGCGGCAGAACAATTTTTCACTTCAAAAAATGAACCTTTTGCAATCTCATCCGTATCTGTTAATGAAAGGGGGAGGGAGATTGATCGATCAGTATATAGCAAAATACGGCAAAAGGCTGTATGGACTGTGCGTTACCCTGTGTGAGAATGCAGACAATAGCACCCGCCGCCACCTCCCCCGATTATAGCGATCTGTATAAATCTATAGACCGGCTGCCCGAAAAATACCGAACCGTTGTTATTCTGTATTATTTTTCCGAATCGGATATCCAAACCACAGCAAACGCACTGAAAATCCCGCCCGGAACAGTGAAATCCCGCCTCAACCGGGCACGAAAACTGTTAAAGGAGATGCTAGAAAACCATGCATTCGATTTTTAACTTTGAGGGGTATAATCCGCCCGAGCTGTCCGAAGCTATGCTGAAAAGAATACTTGACAGGCGAAAGCTTGAAAGGCAGACCGCCCTCCTTGCCGTAGCGTCCGGATTTCTCTACCTATGCTTTTCCCTTTTGGCGATCCTGTTAAGCGCTTTTTCCCTGACCATCTCCCTAATCCTGGTAGCCCTAATTTTCATTTCCCTCTCAGGGGGCGGGGTAATTTCCGTAATATTTTATAAGAAAAGGTGTGAGTCATACGTATGTCAACAATAACCTCAATATCCGCACTTGTTATCCTTCCTATTTTCCTGCTTCTGTTTCTTGCCATCCCTATCATGATCGGCGTTTTCGTCTACCGAGACGCCAAATCACGAGGAATGAACGCGCCCCTATGGACATTAGTCGCCCTTGTTGCCCCCGGCTTTATAGGGCTCATTATCTATCTTATCATACGATCGGAGCACTCCGCCCTTTTCTGCCCGTCCTGTTCCTTTCGTGTAAGCGAAAACTTCAGTGTGTGCCCAAACTGCGGACGCTCCCTTAAATACAAATGCCAAAACTGCAATACCCCCCTTGAGAGCGGGTGGAAAATCTGCCCGAGCTGCTCAGAACCTATTCTTGAATCCGCAATAGCCGAAATGTCTGCAAGACCGGTGGCAAAAAAGGACAAGGGCATAGGAAAGCTTCTTATCCTTATTATCCTTATCCCCCTTCTGCTATGCGGACTTTTGCTTATTCCCCTTTTTCTCTACCGGGCTAATATCAGCGAAAATTCCCACATCTCCAACCTGTCAAAAATAGAAAATATCAATATTCAAGAATTTGAAGGAAAGCCATGGGTCACCGACTGGCTTGACGAATGCTCCTCTTTTGGCTCCGGTGTCTATGTGCTGTCCTATGAGGATACAGTAGATTCAAGAAAGCGAACCTCCTTCTTGATTTACCGAACCGATATTGAGACAGAGACAGAGCTGTCCGTCTCCCACGGCGGCACCAGCACATCAAAGCTTACCCTTTCCTATTCGGATGGTTCCCGTCCGAACAATCTGCCCTATCATCTGACCTTTATAGAATTTGTAGGTAAGAAACACGTCGAGCTGAAAATCAAAATTCAAGACCCCGACGGCAAAAGCAAAAATATCCAATATTCACACAAGAGGGCAACTCAGGATATCTCACCATCCAACTCAAATAAAGAATGGGAAAATGTAAAGCCTGCCAAAATCTCAATTATAAACAAAAACAATCTTTCAGTCGATGCTATCTCGGTAAAATATAAAATGGGCACTACCACCGTCTTAAGCGAAACCTTCTACCATAGCATCGCCGACTATGGCGCTCTTGATATCATAGTCGACAAAACCCTGTTTGATCAAGGGGTTGACAGCTGTGAGATCTAAATTCACCCCTCCGACGGCACCTCCCGGTTATCCGAAACTTTTTCTGTTGAGAAAGGGTTTTACTCAGCTTATTACATCGATTATGATAATGAAGGCCACATGATTTTATCCCCTTTAGATTAATCAATTATAACGAAAGAGAGCCGCACCTTATGGAAAGTCCACAAGGTGCGGCTCCTTTTGATAAGCAACTCTTATTGACAGCCCTCCCGATATTTGCTCGGGGATAAATTTTTGTGCTTTTTGAAAATTTTATAAAAATGCGCATAATCACTATATCCTACCAAGCGGGCAATTTCAGTAATGGGTGCAAGGGTCTCCCTTAGCAAAGTAGAGGCAATATCAAGTCTAAGATTGGTCAGATACATCTGAGGCGAGCATTCTTCATACTTGTTGAAGATGCCGGTAAGATATTTTCGTGAGATATTTAGACTGTCGGCAACATCGGCAATGCTTATATCCCGCGCAAAATTCTTCTGCATAAATTGCTTTGCCTGCAGGTGATAGGATTCGCTCTGCATCATTCCCCGCTGCACAATCTGCCTGCTCTCACTTTTCAGATAGGATATCAGCCGATAAAAGCAACTTAGCATATACATTTCCATATCGGCGTCAGGATGCGGGGTATAGATCACATCATTAAATATTTCAAATACCCGACCGGCATCCCCGAATTGAAAAATTCGACGGGATGAGGAAAAACCGGCATTCTTTATCAAATAATCGATATTGTAGCCGCGGATAGCCAGCCACAAAAAGTACCACGGCTCTTCCATATCAGCTTCAATGGTATGAATCTCATCAGGAAAAATGAGAAATCCCTGGTTGGCAGTCAGCTCCTTTCCGTTATATCTTCCCTTCCCTCCCAAAATGTAATGAAAGATATAATCCTTTGCAAGGCGATCCTTTATGATCCGATCGGGCGCCGACTGCTCGTGACCATATTTCATGCTTACAAGGGTTCCCCCGTCTGCTCTGTTCATTGCTATATCGTCAAAATAGGGTCCCGCCGGCGTCCTGAACCCTCCCGGCGAATCGAAAATCTGTCTGTTTCCATTTGGAAGCTCTCGGATATAGAGTACGCTTTTCAATATTATCGCCTCCACCAGGCATATTTGTCTTTTGCAAGATTACTGAAATTGTATCATTTTTGCTCCTTTGTGTCAATAAAGCAATGCTTAACCATTTATTCCTAAAAATCATATGATATTATATATGCCGAATAAAAAAAGCATATATTCACTGTAGAAAAAATCACTTTTTCCAGCTTGATTATAATACAAAGGAGCAAAAATATGAGCTATTATAATAATCGATCATGGAACTCCGATTCGAGACGCAAACTGATTTCACCTATCGAAGACTATTTTCGGGGCTCCCTTGATTGTTCTGATACCCGGTCAAGTGCCAATGAGCCTGACTCAAGCTTCAACGCGGATGTCGGCATAGACAGAAGAAGGGGATGCTGTTGCTTTAATCGCTGTCCTTGCTGTTGCTTTTCCTGCTTTGTCGGGCCCACAGGACCGAGGGGACCTAGGGGGCCCACCGGTCCGACAGGACCTACTGGACCACAAGGTATTATAGGACCTACTGGACCCACAGGACCTACTGGACCCACCGGACCTACCGGACCTACCGGACCTACCGGACCCACCGGACCTACTGGACCTACTGGACCTACTGGACCTACTGGACCCACTGGACCTACCGGACCTACTGGACCCACAGGACCCACAGGACCCACTGGACCTGACACAATCATTCCTCTGGCATCGGGGGCATTCTCAACCATCATCCTTGACCCCACCGGAACACAAACCAGATCGGCTGCCATTGGATTCGGTCACTCAATGAACAATCTTATAATAAGTGGCAATACAATAAATACCTCGGGACTTCTTGACTCAGTTTCCTTTACTATGCCCCGTGACGGCATTATCACTTCTATCGGAGCCACCTTCTCAACCACACTGCCCATATCAATAAGCAACGCCGCTCTTACCCTGCGTACAAGTCTCTACGCCGCTGCGGCAAACAGCAATCTTTTTACCGAGCTTCCCGGCACATCGGTTGATCTTGCCCCCACCCTTTCCGGCGTCATTCCTACGGATCAGGTTTTTAGCCAGATCAACTCTTCCCTTTCGGTTCCGGTCAACGCCGGCACCCGTCTGATGCTGGTATTCCGCCTGATCATCACCTCGGGTGATCTGGTCTCAACAGTCATCTTATCGGGCACCTCAAGTGCGGGCATCAGAATTTCATAAATTCTGCATAAAACATTTCTAAAACAAAGTCATGTTTAGAAATAACCGGCGCACAAGCATCGCTCGACTTATGTTTCCACAATTATTAGAAGTATTTAATATAATACAAAATGTAACAACATAAAAGAACACATCAGGCACTCGGCAAACGGGTGCCTTCTTTATGAAAACAGCGCATCATGATTTTACGGCAACACAAAAACTTTCAAAACACAAAAATATTCCTCCGGGATACCTGCACAAAAAATCGCCCCTACTCAAGGAGTAGAAGCGATTTTTGAAAGCGGCACTTGCCGTTGGAGCGGGTGATGGGAATCGAACCCACGCGACCAGCTTGGAAGGCTGGAATTCTACCATTGAACTACACCCGCATGGGCACAAAACGATGGCGCTTAAATATCATATCATAAAACAATATCATTGTCAACCCCAAAACAACAAATTTAGTCATAGTTTTTTAATAATTACCCCTATAAGTAAATATTATAACCTGATTTTGAATTTTCTTTCATCCATAAAAGCCGCATCAAAAGACGAAACTATCAATAAGCTTTGCTTTTTTGTACAATAAATACAAAGATGTACCCCCGATATATTAGCATATCGCACAACAAAATACGGCTTTTTCTTCTATTTTATAATGAAATAAAAAATTATTAATTTTTTCACAATTGACTTGATATTTTGAAAAATATATTGTAAAATAGTAGAGGATTCGCCATTACATCAAATTATTTCCGGTTTTCTTTGAAAAATCGGGTTTTTTTGATGAAAAACATATTTTTATGGTGACAAATTTAAATAAATTGGAGGACATTTTTCGATGGAAAAGCTGTTTAAGCTAAAGGAAAATGGCACTAAGGTTTCTACCGAGCTTATTGCCGGTTTAACTACCTTCTTTGCCATGTCTTACATCATCTTCGTCAATCCTGCAATGCTATCGCAGGACGGCGCACTCGTTCCCTACGGCGGTGCTTTCCTTGCAACAATCATTGCAGCGGTCATTGGTACCCTCGTTATGGGTCTCTTCGCCAATGTACCCTATGCACAGGCACCCGGCATGGGTCTGAACGCCTTTTTCGTTTATACCGTATGTTTTAACCTCGGCTTCACTTGGCAGCAGGCGCTTGCTATGGTCTTCATCTGCGGTATTGTCAATATTCTGATTACCGTTACCCGTCTTCGCAAGGCCATTATCAGGTCGATCCCTGTCGGTCTTCAGAATGCTATCGGCGGCGGTATTGGTATCTTCATTGCTTATATCGGTATTAAAAACGCCGGTTTTCTCCAGTTTACATCCGATCCCGGCAACTATGTTCAGCTTGGAGAGGGAGGCACCGTTATCGCCGACGCAAATGCGGTTCCCGCGCTTGTAGACTTTACCTCCTCCGCGGCTCAGCTTGCCCTTATCGGTCTTGTAATCACCGTTGTTCTTGTTATCCTTAAGGTTCGTGGTGCCATCCTTATAGGAATCATTGCCACCACCCTCATCGGCATTCCCTTCGGCGTAGTTGACTTAAACTCGGTTAAAGATGTTAACCTCTTTGGCGGACTGAAGGACTCCTTCGGCGAGCTTGGCATGACCTTCGGTGCCGCTTTCGGCAAGGATGGAATCCAGACCCTCTTTAGCGAGGCATCCAGAATTCCTCTCGTTCTTATGACCATCTTCGCTTTCAGCCTTTCGGACACCTTTGACACTATCGGAACCTTTATTGGTACCGGTCGCAAGAGCGGTATCTTCAGCGAAGAAGACGAAAAAGCCATGTTCTCCAGCGCCGGCTTTAAGTCCAAGATGGACAAAGCCCTCTTCGCAGACGCCATTGCTACCTCTATCGGTGCTGTTTTCGGCACCTCCAACACCACAACCTATGTTGAGAGTGCCGCCGGTATCGGCGCAGGCGGACGTACCGGTCTTACCAGTGTAACTACTGCCATACTCTTCATCGCTTCCATTCTTCTTGCTCCCTATGCCGGTCTTGTTCCTGCTGCAGCAACTGCTCCCGCGCTTATTATCGTCGGTATCATGATGCTGTCCGCATTTAAGGAGATCGAATGGGACAACCTCGAAGATGCAGTTCCTGCCTTCTTCGCCGGTATCTTCATGGCTCTCTGCTACAGCATTTCCTACGGAATTGCCGCAGGATTCATCTTCTATCTTATCGTTAAGATCTTCAAGCGCAAATTCAAGGAAATCCACCCGATTCTCTTGGTTTCCTCTCTCCTCTTCTTGGCAAACTTTGTGATTCTTGCGCTTCTTCCTATTTTAAATAAGTAAAGCAATAAAAGGGCGGGCACATTGCATTGTGCCTGCCTTCTGCTAGAGATACTCAAAGCGGCAGGCACAAGGTGCCTGCCGCACTTATCAGTTCCCCCTATCCCTTCCTCAAAATAATTGATGATAAAAAAGGAGTCTCCATGCCAAGCATTAATCAAATGATCGATCATACCCTGCTAAGACCCTCTGCCACCGAAAAAGAGATAACTGCCCTCTGTCAGGAAGCCATTCAACATCAATTTGCCAGTGTATGTGTCAATCCCTGTCATCTCCCTCTTACAAAAAGGCTGCTGGTGAACACCGACGTGAAGCTATGTACCGTCATTGGCTTTCCCCTCGGCGCCAACAGGACAGAAATCAAGGTCGCCGAGACGGAGGCTGCCCTAAGGGATGGCTGCGATGAATTTGACATGGTCATCAATATTGGCGCCCTCAAAGGCGGCGATGACGACAAAGTCCTTTCCGATATTGCCGCCGTTGTTGCCGCCGCAAAAGGGAAATGTGTAAAGGTCATTATCGAGACCTTTTTCCTGACCGACGAGGAGAAGATACGCGCCGTTCGCCTTGCCAGCCTTGCCGGCGCCGCCTTCGTCAAAACCTGCACCGGATTTAACGAGGGGAGGGCTACCGCTAACGATATCTCCCTAATGAAGACCCATGCCGGTGAAGGCGTTCTTGTCAAGGCATCAGGGGGAATACGCAGCTACAAGCAGGCTTTGGCAATGATAGAAGCCGGAGCATCCCGAATCGGTACCTCTGCCGGTGTAAAAATTGCCGCTGAGTCTATGGCAGACCAACTATAAACAAAAAATTGCCGGTCCTCGGGCCGGCAATTTTTTATTATGTTATGAGTTATTTGTATTAGAAGCAATAATGCAATCGATGGCCAAAATAACGGCAAGGGCTATAACTTCATTCTCCTGATCGTGAATATCCAGCACATAGCTATCCCCCCAGGAGAACCACGCCTTATCAATGGTGGCAATCAGCTCATCTCCGCTGGTAATCTTATAAGAATGAGCCCAAAAGTCGCCGCTGACAACCCAATTCAGCCTTGAGACGGTCAGCCTCATCTTGAAAAAGGTGAATTGCTTGGCAATTTCGGAAACCAGCATATCATTGACATAGACCTCATACTTTGGCATGAAAGTAAAGACCCGTTGCTTGATAAAGGCAACCTTACGTTCCAACCGGTCAAAGATATAGAGCTGCTTTCCCCAACTGAGGAGCTTTCCCTCAACGTAATATTTGTCAATCCCGTTCTCGTCCTTAACGGTAAATTTGTCCCTGAAGGAAAAGACCTTTTGCTTAATGTAAAGCTTCATGTTCAATGCTCCCGACAATAAAATTATAATTCTTTGATTTCCTTAATCAGCCGGTCAATGATGCAATCCTCAGGAATCTTGCCGACCACAACCCCGTGTTTAAATAATACCGCCTCCCCTGCTCCGCCGGCAACACCGATATCTGCCTCCCGTGCCTCGCCGGGACCGTTCACAACACAGCCCATCAGCGCCACCTTAACATTCTTGCCGCGAAGCCCTGCCTTGTCCACCGCCTCCTCAAAGCGGGAAAGTAGCTCAATCAAATTGATCCTTGTCCTCCCGCAGGTAGGACAGGCGACAATCTGTATCGCCCCGCGGGCATCAAGTTCAAGGGCAGCAAGGATATCCCGCGCCGCCTCAACCTCGCAAATCGGGTCGGCGGTGAGGGAAACTCGGATAGTATCTCCGATACCGTCACACAAAAGGGAGCCTATACCCACCGCACTTTTAATTTGCCCCATGCGCACTCCCCCTGCCTCGGTTACCCCAAGGTGCAGAGTGTAGTCACAGCGGGCGGCAAGGATCCGGTTTGCCTCAACGGTAGCGGCAACTGTAGATGCCTTGATGGAGACAACAATGTCATCAAATCCCGCCTTTTCCAAAAGGCTGACATGAAAAAGGGCGCTTTCGGCAAGGGCCTCGCCTGTAGGAGCACCGTATTTCTCAAGAATGTGTTTCTCAAGGGATCCGCTGTTTACCCCGATGCGGATCGGGACACCCGCCGCACGGCAAGCGGCGGCAACCATCTTAATCTTATGCTCCTGACCGATATTTCCGGGGTTGATCCTGATTTTATCGGCACCCGCCTTAATGCAGGCCAGCGCAATTCTATAGTCAAAATGCACGTCTGCCACAAGGGGGATGGTAACCCCTTCTCTCTTGAGGGCCGCAAAAGTCTCTGCCGCGCTCTCATCAGGTGCGGCAATACGAACAATATCGCAGCCCGCATCAGTGAGCGCCCTTACCTGAGCAAGTGTTGCTCCGATATCCCGGCTATCAGTATTGGTCATAGACTGAACCGCAATCGGAAAACTCCCGCCTATGGCGATGTTACCGATTTTTACGACTTTTGATTTTCTGCGAATCAAATTATTATTGTTTTTCACGTTAGAATTCCTTCAATAAGGGGGATACTAAATCCGTTTTCCCTTTTTCGAAATATTAATATACAATCCTCGCAGGACTAGCGAATCAATCCGGCAATATCCTTAAAAGTAACAAGGAGCATCAGAGATAAGAGGACAATTATGCCCACAAAGTGAACATACCCCTCATGCTTCGGGTTGATCGGCTTGCGTCTGATCATCTCCACAAGGATAAAGATCAGCCTGCTGCCGTCCAGCGCAGGAATCGGAAGCAAATTGAAGATTCCGAGATTCATACTGATAACAACAGAGAGATGGACAAGATCGGGAAAGCTTTGTTTTGCCGCACTTCCGATAGCATCGGTGAGCCCGACAGGCCCTGAAACTGCCTCAAAACCATAACGTCCGGTAATCAAATCAAATAGAGACTTCCAGATCATCTTGACGGTGGACGTCGATCTGAAATAGGTATGCTTTAAGATGTTGACAACACTGCGCGCCTCGGCCTTCAATTTAAAATCGGGGTTAGCAATCGTCTGTCCGTTATAGCTTTCAGTCGGGAAGGCAACATCAGGGATAACAATGATTTCGTCCCCTCTTTGTACGGTGATGTCAATAGGCTTTATCCCGTTTCGCATAATTTCGTAGACAACCTGATTGCCGATATGCACCCTGACATTTCCGACCTTTATAATGCGGTCGCCGGGCATAAGACCGCTGTCCTCGCTGGAGACCGTGGTTCCTTCCCGGATAGGATAGCTATGAATGGTGGCAGATGGCACAATCGGCGTTGAACAGACAAGCAAAAACATAACAAGAATGCCGCAAAAAAGGTTCATAAGGGACCCGGAGGCAATGATAATAAAGCGCTGCCAAGCCGGCTTTTTGTTGAGGGCATTGGGATCCTCCGACTCCTCATCCTCCCCCGCCATATTAACATAGCCGCCAACGGGAAGAAGTCTTATGGAATAGCGGATACCGGTCTTTTTCGAGACAAATGATAACACCTTCGGCCCCATACCCAGCGCAAACTCATAGATAGTCACGCCGAACATACGCGCCATAATATAATGCCCAAGCTCGTGAATAAAGATCAGTATTCCAAAAACCAAAAGAGCGACCATTACATATAAAATTTTCATAGTCATTCCATCACTTTCGTAAAGATTTTGTCATCAGTACAAAGAAGATCAGGCACAGCCTTTGGGATTGTCAGCGACCCTGCACATCAATAAATGACTGCGCTATTCGGCGGGCATCGCGATCAACCTCAAGAATATCCTCAAGGGCAGGCAAAGCCTTCTTTCCGTTTGCAAAACGATCGACTGTTCTTATCACAACCTCAGAAATGCCGAGAAAGGAAATCTCCTCTCGCAAAAAGGCCGCAACAGCAATTTCGTCAGCGGCATTAAGGGCAGCAGGAACCACTCCTCCCGCCCTGAGAGCATCATAGGCGACTGACAAAAGCGGAAAACTGTCGGTTTCCGGCGCATAGAAAGAGAGGTTTCCAATCTCAGCGAGGTTCAGCCTTTCGCCAACCCCCTCCGCCCGTGCGGGATAGCTCAGAGCATACTGCACACAGCTGCGCATATCGGGCAAACCCATTTGTGCAATAATCGTATTATCAATATATTCTACCATCGAGTGTATTATACTTTCCCGATGGATCAAAACATCGATTTGATCGGCGGCGACGCCGAAAAGATGAGCCGCCTCAATGACCTCAAAGCCCTTGTTCATCATAGTAGCGGAATCAATGGTGATTTTCGCCCCCATTTTCCAGGTAGGATGAGCAAGGGCGTCGGACAATCTCACCATCTCGAGCCGTTCTTTTGTGTATCCGAAAAAAGGACCGCCCGATGCGGTAAGAATAATTCTGTTCAAATCCTCTCTGCGCCCCGCCTCAAGGCACTGAAAAACGGCGCTGTGCTCGCTGTCAACCGGAATAATCTCCGCCCCGTAGCGTCTGGTTTCTGCCATCACAAGCTCACCGCCGACAACAAGGGACTCCTTGTTGGCAAGAGCGACACGCCGCCCCTCCCTTACCGCTGTCAGGGTAGGCAAAAGACCGGCGCTACCAACAATGGCGTTGATAATAACCGGCGCATCACACGCTGTTATCATGTCACAAAGCTCACTATGCCCTGCAAGAACCTTTGTTTTTGTATCAGCGACGGCTACACGAAGATCCTCCGCCGCTCTCTTGTCTACAACAGTGCAATAGTCAGGAGAAAACTCACGAATCTGCTCCTCAAGCAGGGTAATATTGGTATTTGCCGAAAGGGCAAGAACCCGAACACCGTGACGACGGGCAATGTCAAGAGCTTGTTTACCCACCGAGCCGGTAGACCCGAGAACTGCTATCGCGGGAAAAGAATAATCAACGGAATATTTGCTTGATGCCATGTTTTTTTCCATTCCAAATAAAAGTTAATAGTTTAAATAAAGTTTAAAAAAGCAGGGAAAGCACATCGGGAAAAGAGCACCAAATAAGCAAAAACGGGGCAACGGCCATCACGCTGTCAAAGCGGTCAAGGACACCGCCGTGACCCGGAAAAATTCTGCCAAAATCCTTGATATCATGCTGTCTTTTAATCAAGGATGCCACAAGATCGCCGAGCTGGGATACAAAAGATACCACCAGCCCCGCAAGAGCAAGGTAAAGATAATCAGGCGTCGCCTTTGTCATAGAGCCGACAATATATCCGAAAAGCACATAGGCAGCCGAACAAAAAACGACCCCTCCGATCATGCCCTCAACAGTCTTTTTCGGACTGATTTCGGGAATCAGCTTATGCCGCCCGAGGAGAACACCGGTAAAGTAAGCAAAAATGTCGGTTACCCAAGCGCCTATGAAAATCAAAAGATAGAGATACTGGCCATAGGGGAGATCCCTTATCAAAATTATGCTGGTAAAAGCACAAGATATATAAAGATCTATCATAAAGACCTCAGAAAGGTCTCGCATAATCAGCCCTCCGCGTGAAAAGACCGCAAGAGCAAACAGATAAAAAAGATAAAGAAAGAGTATTGCCATCATGCACATAACATAGAGGAGATGATCACCTACAAACCGGACGCCCAGAGGCATAACAATAGCCACCAAATACGACGGAATGGCAATGGCAAATTTTCTTGAAAATCCGAGGCATCGGATCAACTCAAAAGCGGCTGCAAAGGAGAAAAAAACAACCGCCGCGACAAAAATATAGGTATCAGAAAGAATCAGTATCGGGATCATAAATATAACAAGCAGCACGGCTGTTATTGTTCTGAGAAGCATATAAGTCCTCCGTTCAAAGCGCGATTTATCATCGGCAGATTTTCAAATGCCGCCGTACCTGCGTTTACGCGAATAAAACACCCGAACAGCCTCATCAATATCTGAGCTCTTAAGATCGGGCCACAAAACATCGGTAAAATAAAGCTCGGCATAAGCCGCCTGCCAGAGCAGAAAGTTTGACAGACGAATCTCTCCGCCGGTGCGGATAATAAGATCGGGATCGGGACAGTGAGCTGTGTAGAGATGCTCTGAAATATCCCTTTCGGTGATATTCGCCCTCCCCTGCATGGCAAGGGCATTGAAGGCGGATACCAACTCTTTTCTCGCGCCATAATTCAGTGCAATGTTAAGAAGCAACTCGTTTTTTTCCGAATCCCTCTCCAGCCTGTTGATTCTACCGATAAGTTCCTCGGACAAAACAGAGCGGTCACCGATAAATCGGTATCTGATGTTATGCACATCCATCTCATCGGCAGCCATATCGGTATATTCGGATAGCAGCTTCATGATAGCGTTTACTTCATTTTGAGGGCGGGTCCAGTTTTCGGTTGAAAATGCGTAGACGGTGACAATCTTGATACCTATATCCCCGCAATAACGCACAATCCTTTTAAAGTTTGCGGCGCCGTTCACATGCCCGAATTCTCTCGGCATCCCCCGCTTCTGCGCCCATCGGCCGTTTCCGTCCATGATAAAGGCTATATGACGCAGCTTGTCATCCACAAGTCGGACAGGGGCCCTCTTTTTTCTCCAACCGAGCATACTATGTGTCCTCCGATATAGCTGTTACTAGATTTTGCGGGGCTTAACGCAGGAATAACCCTGAGCGGTAAGCCCCACCTTCTCTATAAAATAATCACAACAGAAAGTGCTGACGACTGCATTGCTGCCCATGCAAAACTTCCGGCGCAAAAGCAGCGGAACGGTTCTTATATTTCCATGATTTCCTTGTGCTTTTTGTCAGTAATCTCATCGATCTGCTTGATCACCCGATCTGTAAGGTCCTGAATCATCTTTTCGCTGGACTTCAGCTCGTCCTCTGTCATCTCGCCCTTTTTCTTCATATTCTTTGCGGTATCATTGGCCTCACGGCGTATATTGCGAATAGCAACCTTGGCCTCCTCGCCCATCTTTGAAACCTGCTTTTTAAGCTCAAGGCGGCGCTCCTCCGTAGGCTGCGGAAAGAGCAAACGAATGACTTTTCCGTCACTTTGAGGGGTGATGCCGATGTCCGAAGCAAGAATAGCCTTTTCTATGTTCTTAAGTGTGCTGGCATCCCAGGGCTGAATAACCAGGGTGCGAGCGTCAGTTGTCCGAACTTCTGCCATCTGATTTACAGCGGTAGGTACGCCATAATAGTCAACATTCACACGTTGCAGTATTTCGGGATTGGCACGTCCTGCCCTTACAGTGACCAAAAGCTGTAAATAAGCGTCAACAGACTTTTGCATCTTTCTTTCATACTCTTTCACATCAAGCTTCATTTTTCTCATCCTTTCTGTATGCAAATTATGATCTGGAATTAACCGCCACGTACAATAGTTCCGATTTCTGCTCCCATTATCGCTCTATAAATATTATTCGGGTCATTAAGACCAAATACCAAAATCGGGATATTATTATCCATTGAAAAGGAGGTCGCTGTAGAATCCATTGCCGCCAGACCGCGGCTGAGAATCTCCTTATAATTGATTGAGTCGAATTTCAAAGCGGTCGGATCCTTCTTCGGGTCGGCAGAATAAACGCCGTCAACATTTTTCGCCAGCAAAACAATGTCCGCCTTAATCTCGGCTGCACGAAGCACCGCCGCCGTGTGGGTCGAGAAAAAGGGAATGCCAAGACCGCAGGCGAAGATCACAACCCGCCCCTTTTTGAGATGAGAAATAGCCTTGTTTCGAATATAGGGCTCGGCGAATTCCTTCATTTCAACAGCCGTCATAACCCTTGTCTCGATGCCTGATTGCTCAAAGGCATCCTGAAGTGCCAGGGCGTTTATCGTTGTTGCCAGCATACCCATATGATCGGCTCTGGTAGAATCCATGTTTTTCCCTTGGCGCCCGCGCCAGATGTTGCCGGCACCGACAATGATGCCTACCTCAACGCCGGCGGCAATGCACTTGCGCAAAACCCCGGCAATTTCATTGATAAAGTCGTTGTTTAGTATCCCCTTTGGACCGTTTGAAAGGGCCTCCCCCGACAGCTTGAGCAACACCCTTTTGTATTTCGGTGTGCCTTTTTCAAATTCAGTTGTCATAAACCACACGCTGCCCCATCCTAAGCAAGGACAGCCTCTCCTTGATTATTCTTGAAGAAGGGGTATGAGCGTTTATCTGCTGGGCATCAAAAACCGCCATTTGCAGAACATAGAAAAACAGGGAAACCGCCCGTTCGGGAATAATGGCTTATATCCGCTCCCTATGCTCCTTTGGCTTTAACCCTTCTTTATTCTACCCCATTGATTTCGATTTGTAAACACATAAATTGTTAAAAATGTTTAATTACCGCTTTTGACAGAAAATTTTCCTCTGAAAATGAACCGTCTCCTAAATCCGCCCTTCGTTTTAATAGTCGTATCCCTTTCTCGGAAAGTCTTTTTGTTTGCGGGCAGTAAATAACCCGCCATATAAAAGCTGTAAAGCAGTATGATGGCAGGTTATTATATCGGTTTATTGATTTACCATTTTAGCTATTTCCTCAGCAAAGTTTTCTTCTCTGCGGGCAAGTCCCTCGCCCTTCTCATAGCGGTAGCATGCAGTCACCTTAATATTGCCGCCAAAGCTTTTTGCCGATGCCTTAATATACTGATCAACCGTCACGGAATCGTCCTTAACATAGGCCTGCTCCAAAAGACAGTTAGCCTCATAGAATTTGCCCATTCTGCCGGTGACCATCTTTTCGATAATGTTGGCAGGCTTGTTTGCATTCTTGGGGTCCTGCATGATTTGGCTGGTAAGAATGTTCTTCTCCTCAGCAACAACACTCTCCGGAACATCCTCCCTGCTGACATAAACGGAAGGAATGGCAGCCGCCTGAAGTGCGATATTCTTTGCCATCTCAGGAAACTCAGGATGCGCCACAACATTTTCATCGGCATCAAAGCTGATGATAATGCCGGTAACGCCCTTACCGTGGACATAAGAGCTAAACACGCCGTCAACAATAACAAAGCGACGGATGTTCAAATTTTCACCGATGGTGAAAATTTTATCCTTGAGGGCCTCCTCAACAGTGACATCACCCTCGACAAAGGGAGCTTTTAGCAGTGCGTCCACATCAGCGGGACGAACCTTGAGTACAGTCTTAAGAAGGTTTTGGACAAATTCACGGAAGGTTTCGTTCTTTGCCACGAAATCGGTCTCGGTATTAACCTCAATCATGGCAGCTGTTTTGCCGTCCTCCGAAATCATAATGTCGACAAGACCCTCAGCGGCAATTCTGTCGGCCTTCTTTGCGGCAACAGCAAGTCCTCTTTCTCTGAGAACCTTTACCGCCTCCTCAAAATCGCCATTTGCCTCGACCAATGCTTTTTTGCAATCCATCATGCCGCAGCCTGTTTTCTGTCTCAGGGCTGCAACGTCCTTTGCGGTTATCTTCATCATATATTCCCTAATGCAACCGCCCCAAAAAGGGGGTGCATTTCCTTTCTTAGTTATTCTTATAGGATACCGTCCTATTTATGCCTCTGCACTCTCTTTTGCAGCGGTCTCTTCCTCGGCGGGTTGCTCCTCGGCTGCTTTTGCTGTAGCCTCTGCTTCGACTGTTGCTACTACAGCAGCCGCTTCTTCGGCTGTTTCTTCAACTGCTGCTTTTTCTGCAACCTGTTCAACCTCATCGGCCTCTTCCGGCTCATGCATCTGTTCGCCCTGTCTGCCCTCGATAACGGCGTCCGCCAAAACAGAGGATATCAGCTTGATTGCGCGGATAGCGTCGTCATTACCGGGGATGATGTAATCTGCATCATCGGGGTCGCAGTTGGTATCAACAATAGCAATTACCGGTATGCCAAGCTTCTTAGCCTCAAGAACCGCGTTTCTTTCCTTGCGGGTGTCAACAATAAAAACGGCAGACGGAAGCAAATCCATGTTTTTGATACCGCCGTAGTTCTTTTCAAGGTCGTAGATTTCCTTCATCTTTTCGGCTGCTTCCTTCTTCGGGAGCAAATCAAATGTGCCGTCCTCCTGCATCTTCTGCAAATTGTTAAGACGGTTAATGCTCTTTCTGATTGTCTTAAAGTTTGTCAGCATGCCGCCCGGCCAACGAACATTTACATAATACATGCCGGAGCGCTCTGCTTCCTCCTTAATGGTATCGGCCGCCTGCTTCTTTGTGCCAACAAAGAGAAGGGTACCTCCCTCAGCGGCAAGATCGCGCACAAACATATACGCTTCTTCAAACTTCTTGACAGTTTTTTGCAGGTCGATGATATATATACCGTTTCTCTCGGTAAAAATATACTCGGCCATCTTGGGGTTCCATCTTCTGGTATGGTGTCCGAAATGAACACCTGCTTCAAGCAGCTGCTTGATTGTGATAATAGACATATTGTCCTCCTTCGGTTTGTCCACCACAACGCCTCAATGCGCCTAAACCGCAAGCCGCGGCACCGAACACCAACAGCGCTGTGTGTGTAATAAGATAATAGTTTTTCTGCCTTGAAATTTTCTGCAAACAGGGCCGTTAAAACCCAGAATCTGCCCGAAATATTATACCAGCATACAGTAAGATATTTTATCATAATTTTTACTATTTTTCAACCTGCCAATGCTTGTTCACACTTTTTTTACATTTGCACAACAAAAATATCAGGGCACACATTGCCAATGTGCGCCCTAAATCAGCCCTCTGTCCGGTTTTAACCCTTTAAAATGGAATGCTTTCTCAAAAAAACCCTCTTTTTCGCCTTGGCTTATCCGGTCTGCAGTCATCATGACACGGAAAGCAGTCCTTCAGATCAACCTCGACTAAAATAATATCCTCGCCTATCCGACGAATTTTGTCCCACGGGATAAAAATATCGTCACACCTGCTGAACCCGAGCCAATTTCGCTCACCGGGCAGTACCAGCGCAATTATTTTCCCGTCATGAATATCAAACTGGACGTCCACGACACAGCCGAGTCTTTCGCCGTCACAAATATTGACAACCTCTTTGTCGCGGAAATCACTTACACAGCAAAATCCTCCCACAGGCAGCCCCCCATACCTTTCGCAATTATTCGTTTCGGGAAATCCGATTATCCGAAACGATATCATTACATTCTATGCGCGAATCGGTCATCTATTCCGAAAAAACGTACACCGGACAGAAAATATTCGTCGGACAAGGGATGAAAACATCAAATCAGCAACAAAAAACAAAAAAGACAGGGTCGGATCTGTCCGACTTCCTGTCTTTAGTCTGTCTTTAGCCGTTTCTAAATTGTTTTCCATTATGACGGTCTTATTAAAAGACTCTGCGCTTGAAAATAGAGATGAGCCAGCGTGTACTGCCGTAGCTTTGAGCCGAGGGCACCGTGCTGACCAGCTCCCAGCCCTGGGCACCCAGCAGATTAAGCTGTTCCTCAAAATCGCTTTTGTCAACCTTGCCGCCGAGGGCGCCCTTCGCATCGGTAAAGACCGTTTTATACTCGAACGTTTCCATAGATCCTCCTAATTTTATGTATCATTTTACAAAAAACATCAAAACATCAGTCACCGTTCACCCGATTATGCCTGAGCAGGATCAGCACCACAACAACGCATGACGCAAGTGCGATAAAAAGCATAATCAGCATATCGATGCTATGATCCCCGACATGAACAACAGGCTGGGTTGTCTCTGCATTTGCATCGGGAACAGTGGTGTCATTGTCTCTGCTCACCGACCCTGTATCGGTATCACTGTCCTGAGTGTTCTTATCTAAAAGCATGGGAATTACTTCAAAGATAGTATCCCCGCAATTTCTACAGACCTTTTCGCGAAGACCTTCGCTTGTATAAGTTGGTATAACAACAACCTCCCACTCACCGTAATCATGACCGATCGCTTCTATACTCTCTGTCTCGGTATGATTGCAGGTATGGCATTGTCTTATTTTTGAGCCGTTTGCGGTGCAGGTGGGGGGAACGATCTGCCATTCCGAAAAATTATGCCCTGTCGCAGGAATATATTCGACTGAAAGAAGGGTATGGCATTCGACGCAAAAAACATTGTGATATCCGGGGGTTGTACAGGTGGCATGGGTGATGCTTTGATAGGTTATGTCATGGTCGCACAATTCCTCAACGAAAACAGCCTGAACAATTATATCCGATGTCTCCATCACATCGGGCAGATCGGGCGTCCATCCGCTGAAAACATAGCCTACCTTTTGCGGCGACTCCACCGGCTGGATAGCCTCGCCAAAGCGGTAGGTCTGCACGGCATAATCGACGTCATCAACCCTATAGATTACTTTTCGTGTAAAGCTCAACCGCTCGTTTTCCAGAACGATTGTTGTCACCGGATCCTCACCCGGGGCTTTGTAAATATAAAGGGTCAGCCGTTCATTTTCCAGTGTAAAATAGCAAATGATCCCCTCATTGGTATCATTGCGATAGATTGCATAGCTTTTACCGGTCTCCGGGGAGCAGACCAAAATCTCGTCATAGGTGTTATAAACAACAAATCCTTTATAAAAGGCAAGAC
>JAAYQM010000004.1 GCA_012519315.1 Clostridiales bacterium
GTGCTACAATTTGGATTGTCCATAGTGATGATCCTTTCAGAATTGGTGTGTCGTAACTCAATTCTACCATAAGTTTCATCGCTGTGGATTCTTTTTGTTAGTGCAACTTCATTTTACAATCTGCCTACCATATTTCATAAAAAAAAACAATTCTAATTTTTATTTAAAATACCCATAGTAAAGGTGCAAATTCGAAATGCTTAAGCTAAATGAAATCACAAAAAACTATGTTGTCGGCGATTTTTCCCAAACAGCGCTGAAAAACGTTTCCCTGGAATTCGGCGCCCAGGAATTTGTCGCCGTATTAGGGCAGAGCGGATCGGGAAAGACAACTTTGCTCAATATAATCGGCGGTCTTGACCGATATTACAGCGGCGAGCTGATAATCAACGGCAAATCAGCATCGAAATTTAAAGATTCCGATTGGGACGCCTATCGAAACAACAGCGTCGGATTCATCTTTCAAAACTATAATCTGATCGACCATCTCTCGGTGCTTGAAAATGTCGAGATAGCCCTGGTTCTCAGCGGGCTCTCCCGCCACAAACGCAAAAAAAAGGCTCTGCAAGTGCTGGAGCGTGTCGGCTTGCAGGATCATGCCAAGAAAAAGCCCGGACAACTCTCCGGCGGGCAAATGCAGCGGGTGGCAATAGCGAGAGCCCTCGTTAACGATCCGGACATTATACTGGCAGACGAGCCTACCGGCGCCCTTGATACCGAAACGAGTATTCAGATTCTTGATCTTGTTCGGGAGATCGCAAAGGACAAGCTGGTAATTATGGTCACACACAACGCCCCCCTTGCCGAGCGATATGCAACCCGCATCATTGAGCTGAGGGACGGATGGATGATAAGGGACACCGGCGGAAAATCGCCCGATCTCATTCAAAGGGACAGCTTTTCCCTCAAAAAAACCGCTATGGGCTATACCACTGCCTTAAAGCTCTCCTTTAAAAATATGCTGACCAAAAAGGGGCGAACCTTTCTTACCGCTCTGGCTTTCAGCGTCGGAATCGCCGGGATCGCGCTGATCCTTTCCCTCTCTAACGGTTTCAATCTGAAAATCAAAGAGTTTGAAAGTGGCGCCATGTCCGAATATCCTATTATGATCAACAAACAATCCCTCAGCATTAATCAGGAAGCCCTTAAGGATTCTGTCTCTCAAAAGGAATATCCTGACGAGGAGCAAATTTATCCCTATACAAACGCCGATGCCGAGCTTATGCATATCAATCATCTTACGGAGGAATATGTCGACTATATTGAAAAAATCGACAAAAACTTAATCTCAGGCATCTCCTTTACAAGAACGCTGGGTATGAACATCCTAACTAAGACAAACGGGACCGTCCAAGCAATCAGCGCGCTATCGACATCATTTACCGAGATTCCTCAATATCCCGACGCTACCCTTCCCCCCATTGTTACCGATAATTACGATCTTTTAGCTGGCGCCCTTCCTCTCCGCAAAGAGGACCTTCTTCTTGTGGTGGACAGCAAAAACCGGATTGATAAGAATTTGATCCGCGCGCTCGGACTGGACCCGCAATCTCCGCAAAGTCTGAATGACTTTATTGGTCTGGAGCTTCGATTAATTTACAATAACAGTTATTATGAAAAAAACGGTAAATTTTATTCAATAAGGCTTGATCTTGACGAGGTCTACGAGGATGAAAACGCACTAAAGCTCAACATTTGCGGCATATTGAGGTTAAAAAAGGACAGTATGCTTGATATTCTCTCACCGGGGCTTGCCTATACCTATTCCCTCGCCGAACATGTAATCGAAAATGCAAAAGCATCGGAGATCGTCAAAGAGCTTGAAAAAATCGATTATAACATACTGACCGGCGAGCAGATTGATCTTTCCTCCGAAGAGGGACAGTTGGCAAAGGATGCTCTTATGGGCTACTTTGGCAGCACAAGAGTTCCTTTAGCCATCATGATTTATCCGAAAAACTTTGATGCGAGAGAATCTATCCTTACCTATCTGGATCAATGGAACGAAAAACTACCGAACAATGAAAAAATTCTGTATATCGACTCGGCCTCGATAATAACCAATCTGGCAGGGGATATCATCAAGGCAATTGCCATTGTTTTGATCGCTTTTTCATCAATTTCTCTCTTTGTTGCAATGTTGATGATCAGTGTTATAATCTACACCTCGGTTCTTGAGCGCACAAGAGAAATTGGCATTTTGCGCGCCCTTGGAGCGCGAAAGAAGGATATCTCCCGGGTATTTAATGCCGAAACCTCTATCATTGGTCTTTTATCGGGGGCTATCGGCATATCGGCTGCCTATCTCTTAACCCTTCCGATCAACTCAATGATAGAAGAACTGAGCAATCTCCCCTCTGTTGCCAAGCTAAATCCCCTGCACGCCCTGATTCTGATTGTCATGGGTCTCCTTCTTACCCTTATCGGCGGCATTATTCCGGCAAAGATGGCGGCAAACAAGGACCCTGTAGCCGCTCTCCGAACAGAATGATTATCCCTGATTAATAAAGAAAAGTATATCAAAAAATCACTCTTATCAATCTCAATATGACTTGACATATCCTCATGAAATGTGCTATAATAGATAGCGTTGATTGGGATATCGCCAAGTCGGTAAGGCACAGGACTTTGACTCCTGCATTCGCTGGTTCGAGTCCAGCTATCCCAGCCAGCGGCAACAGCCGTGTCCAAATCGCACCTGCATTTGCGGGTGCGATTTGTTTTTAAGGCATAATTTCAGACATAAATACTCTCTTTGTCAGCAGTCTCACTAAAAGCCTTGATTTTTTAGGAATTCCGGGAGTAGTTTTCACCTTGCAAAGATCGGTCAATTTATCAAAACCAAATATTTTCTCATATGATAGAGTGGGGGGTGCCGTAAAAAGGCTAATTCACCCCCCCCGAAATTCAAGGAGACTTCTATCATGTGTCAGAAAAATATAAGCAACGGACTAACCTGCAGGCAATCAAAAATATCAAACACAATCCGCCGGCTATGGAACGAGCATATTCTTTGGACCCGTTTATTTATCATCAGCACAGCCTTTAGCTTGCCCGATCTTTCATTCGTAACCGAAAGGCTTTTGCAGAATCCTGTTGATTTTGCCAAAGAGCTTCAGCCCTTTTACGGCAAAAAGATTGCCCTGCAGTTTGAGCAGCTTTTCACCGGTCATCTTCTTATCGCCGCCGAGCTTGTAAACGCAGCAAAAGCAGGTAATACCTGCGAGGTAGAGAAGCAGCGTAATCTCTGGTATGAAAACGCTAAGGAGATAGCACGATTCCTCGCATCAATCAATCCCTTCTGGAGCGAATGTGCTTGGCGGGAACTTCTCTTTGACCATCTGAAAATGACTGAGGATGAGGCGGTGTTTATCTTAACAGGTCAGTATGAAAAGAGCATAAGAGAATATGATGCCATTCAGGCGGAGGCGCTGGAAATGGCCGATGTAATGACCTGCGGAATTATCCGCCAATTCTGTATCAAATAAAACGGCAAATCCATAGTCACACACAACAAACGCTCCGTACGGGAGCATTTCGGGACCGCTGACAGACCAGCGGTCCTCTTTTTTGGTCAAAACAAGGTCAGAATCTTCTATTCTTATTGTTAGGTGCTTCTATCCGTGTCTAATCTGCCAAATCATCACCACAATTCACATAGAACTTTAGATATTGTGTTTCTGGTATTATGTTTGGAATTGTCGTATAATAACTTTAAGCAATTCTTTATCTTGTGGCGCTAATAATTTGGGAGAAATTTTTCATGAAAAGCTTTAAATACGAAATGCACACGCATACCTGCGATATAAGCAAATGTGCATCAATCTCAGCCGAAGCTCTTGTTCAATTTTACAAAGATCAGGGCTATAGCGGAATCTGTGTTACCAATCATTTTATCGGGGGTAATACAACAATTCCAAAAGATTTGAGCTGGGAGGAGCAAATCAATTGCTACTGCAGCGCTTATGAACGTGCCTTATCCTATGGGCAGAAAATAGGGATAAGCGTCTTTTTTGGATTTGAATACTCCTATCGTGGTACCGATTTTTTAGTCTATGGACTTGAAAAAGATTGGCTGATCCGTCACCCCGATTTTGTGAATCTTAAATTAAAGGACTTGTTAGCCTTTTTAAGAGCAGAGGACGGCTTTGTTATTCAGGCCCATCCTTACCGCGAAAGCTCTTATATTGATATGATCCGTCTGCTTCCGCGCAATGTTGACGGAGTGGAAGCTATAAATTCAAGCAGACCCGACTTTGAAAACGACCGAGCAAAGGAATATGCTGAAAACTATGATCTGTTGCAAATAGGCGGATCGGATAATCACAACGGCTATCAAAAGAGATTAAGCGGCATTCAATCAACCAGAGAGTTAACGAATATAAAGGATATCATCAATGCAATTAAGAATAAGAAAGTCGAAATCTTTGTAGATTATCTTTAATACATTAAAGTATTACCGAAAAATCTGCGCACTTCACTTTTTTGTGAAGTGCGCTTAATTGCTTTTCTGCCAATTTTTCAACAACAAGTCGGCTCAATTTGCTCATAATAGCGATATAAAATCACAAGAAAAAGTAGACACTTCCCGCCACATATGCTATAATAGCACTATATAGCTTCGGCGAGATGCGATTGCCCCGAAGCTATACTAACAATTATTACCGCATTATAGGCTCCCTGAAAAGCGCTGATTTTTCCTTTATTGAATCATGTTGCCTTTCCTCTGACCTTAATGCAGCCATTTTTTCTGTTACAAAAGATTAAGAAACGAATAAACTAACGGAGGACCTGCCAACCACAAGCAGGTAAAAATGCTATGGAGAAGAAAAACTATCGTGATTTTGATAATTATCTAAAAGAATATCCGGACAACAAGGGATATTTCGGTGAATACGGCGGCAGCTATCTGCCCCCCGAACTTATTCCCGCCTTTAAAGAAATAACCGATGCGTATGAAACAATCTGTCACAGCGCACAGTTTATTAACGAGTTGCGCCGCATCAGACGGGAGTTTCAGGGACGACCCACTCCGGTATATCACTGCGAGCGTTTGTCAAACAAGCTTGGCAAATGTCAAATCTACCTGAAAAGAGAAGATTTGAATCATACCGGCGCCCATAAGCTCAATCATTGTATGGGAGAGGGTCTCCTTGCCAAATACCTCGGTAAAAAGAAGCTGATTGCAGAGACAGGTGCAGGTCAACACGGCGTTGCTCTTGCAACAGCCGCCGCCTACTTTGGGCTCGAATGCGACATTTATATGGGGGAGATAGATATTGCCAAACAGGCGCCTAACGTAACCAGAATGCGTATGCTCGGCGCCCGCGTTATTCCGGTCACACACGGGCTGAAAACCCTTAAAGAAGCGGTTGATGCCGCCTTTGAAGGCTATATGCGTGAATATAAAGATTCGATTTATTGCATCGGCTCGGCTGTCGGTCCGCACCCCTTCCCGAAGATGGTGCGAGACTTTCAGATGGTGGTTGGCATTGAGGCAAGAGAACAATTTTTGGAGATGACCGGCATTTTGCCCGATGCGGTCTGTGCTTGTGTTGGCGGCGGGTCTAATGCAATGGGTGTTTTCCCGGCATTTCTTTCCGATCCGGTAGAAATATACGGCGTTGAGCCGCTAGGCAAGGGCAGTGACGTCGGGGACAACGCCGCCTCCCTTACCTTTGGCTCAAAAGGGATCCTGCACGGATTCGAAAGCATTATGCTGCGTGACGAAGCCGGTGAGCCGTTGCCGGTATATTCCATTGCCAGCGGTCTCGACTATCCCTCTGTAGGACCGGAGCATGCCTATCTGTTTTCTACCGGCAGGGTAAATTACGAGGCTGTCACAGATGAAGAGGCTGTTCGTGCGTTCTTCGCCCTTTGCCGCTATGAAGGGATAATCCCCGCTCTCGAAAGCTCCCATGCGGTTGCCTTCGCAATGAAACTGGCACAAAAAATGGGTACCGGTTCCATTCTTGTCAACCTGTCCGGTCGCGGCGACAAAGATATCGACTATGTTTTTGAAAAATACGGATATGGTGACGATTTTCAATTATAATTTGTAGTTTAGGATGTGATTGTATAAAACGGAAACTATGCTTGAGAATCCTGCTCCCCTTATTGGTATCAACAATCTCAATTTTTGTCCATGGTTGCACTAACAATCCGCCAAGCCATAGCGATGAGACTTCCGCAGGAGAGACATCCTCCTCGGTAACGGTTGTTGATACCGACGATGATATCTCCCGTATAGAAGAGATTATCGCAGGCATGACCCTTGAGGAGAAGGTCGGACAGCTTTTCATGGTGCGCTGTCCTAACACCGACAAAATAAAAGCAATTCAGGACTACCATCTCGGCGGATATGTTTTATTTGCAAATCATTTTAAGGATAAAACGCCCCAGAGCATAAAGGAGGAAATCTCTCAATTTCAGAGCGCATCAAAAATCCCCATGCTGATCGGTGTAGATGAAGAGGGCGGAACTGTCGTGCGGGTAAGCAAATATCCCGCCTTTAGAAAAACTCCCTTTCTCTCTCCGAGAAACCTCTATTCCATAGGTGGATTTGATCTTATTGAGCAGGATACCGCCGAAAAATGTGAGCTGCTCCTCTCGCTGGGGATTAATGTAAATCTTGCTCCTGTCTGTGATCTTTCCTCGAATTCTAAAGATTATATGTACAATCGCTCCTTCAGCGGTTCGCCCGAACTGACCTCCCGGTTTGTAAAAATCGTAGTAGATACTATGAATTCTTATAAAGTGGGTGCCTCCCTCAAGCATTTTCCCGGTTATGGCGGCAATGTTGATACCCATACCGGAATAGCCGTTGACAATCGCGAGTATAAAACTTTTCTAAACAAGGATTTTCTCCCCTTTATTGCCGGAATCGAAGGCGGAGCGGGGAGCGTAATGGTCAGCCATAATATTGTTTTATGCATGGACAATGAAAAACCTGCCTCCCTCTCAAAAAACGTTCACGATATCCTTAGAGATACCCTCAAGTTTGCCGGAGTTATAATGACCGATGACTTGGACATGGATGCTATACGGCAATATACCGGAGCCGAAGCATCAGCCGTCATGGCAATCAAGGCAGGCAATGATATTCTTGTTTCAACTAATTTTAAAGAGCAAATACCTGCCGTCCTTCGCGCAGTTGAGTCCGGGGAAATTCCCCTGTCAAGAATAGAGGAATCGGTCATGCGTATTCTGTTATGGAAAATAGAACTCGGCTTGCTATAAATTCCCTACAAATGTAAAATTGCATTACAGAGGGCCGCTTTTTTGCAAAAAACGGCTCTCTGTAATAGCTAAAACTTCAACTGAAATATTTAAAAAGTATTGACAAAACAGCTTTTGTTTGATATAATACTCTCTGGCATCTCCTGATACGCTGCTATGGCTCAGTCGGTAGAGCACATCCTTGGTAAGGATGAGGTCACCGGTTCGATTCCGGTTAGCAGCTCCATAACATAAAAAACCCGCTTAAATAGCGGGTTTTTTATGTTACTGGGCGACAAATTCCGCTTTCATTCTAAACCAAACCTCAAGGCTTATGTCGGTGGGTATTCCGTACTGCTCATCAATAGACGGAAGCTCATTTTTTATTCTTTTTTATTCGTGCATTCATCTTCCTCAGTCGTTTTCGACGGCTTATATTATGCCCACACAAAGATATATCTATTTGTTAAAGTACTTAATTTTTGTTTTTTATTGTTGCAAAATATCTCCGTTGTTAAGTTCTTTTTGACAATTAGACTTTACAACAAAAAGACAATCCGTGCAACCTTTTTTGGTTGCACGGCCTCTTTTTTTTGGTGCTGTTATTGGAAAAGCGGCATTTTTCGCTTATTATCGTATTTAAGTGTGTCCTTTGATAGAGTTTATGCGAAAAGCTATATGCCTTTATTAATAGCTCTTGCTTTTTTATGGCTTACAAAGACTATCATGAAGGTTGTCGCCAATATCACGGTAATATAAATTACCATATTACCCGTGGTTGGCGAGGTTGTTGTATCTCCACCAGGCACCTTTGTGGTTGTCTCTGGTGTGTTGTTATCTTCAATAGTTTTCGTGATTATATCCGGAGTCGCATCAGTATTCTTCCAGATATCCGAGTCAAATCCAAATTTTGCGACAACGCCTGTTCCTTTCATATCACTCAACGCAAACCCTTTTACTTTGGAGAGGTCACTTGATGCATCATCTTTACCAATGCCAACACTAAAGCTCTCATTGCTAAAATAGCAGTTTGTCATGGGTGTTTCTGTAGATACATGACCTGCAATAGCACCCACAGTATCCCCTTCTGAGGTGGCAGTTACTTTTCCGATGTTATATACATTTTTGATTGTGCAGCCGGCAACACTACCTAATCTCCCGGCAATGCCGCCGACATGGTCACTACCGGAAATTTCACCACTGTTATAACAGTCTTCAATGAAAC
This sequence comes from Clostridiales bacterium, assembly GCA_012519315.1. Taxonomy (GTDB): domain Bacteria; phylum Bacillota; class Clostridia; order Oscillospirales; family CAG-272; genus JAAYQM01. Next base: position 8,444 of record JAAYQM010000004.1, read on the forward strand.
CGGGTCCGCTGTCAGCGCCAAGAACACCAACTATTCCTCCAACCATCATTCCATTTGCAGAAACTTTACCTTTATTGACACTCTTAGATATTATTGTTCCACCATTGCCACTAAAGGCACCTGCTACACCAGCAATTCCGCCAACATATCTTGATTTACTATATATAATATATCACTATAGTTTATACAATATTCGATACGGCAATCTCTGGCTCTTCCGGCAATTCCGCCAGCATCTGAAATGATGTTTGCTTCGTCTCCGGCATACAGATAACCATCAACTGTACAGTTGGATATCTGAGTATTTGTGGCAATTCCTATTAGAATACCGACATATTTTTTCCCTTCGATAAAGGACTCTTTGATGTTAAGATTTCTAATTACTGCATTGGATACGTTTCCAAAGAAACCAACATAACTTGCATCCGTTTTATGATATACGCCACTAATAGTATAACCCCTTCCGTCAAATACACCCGAAAAACCTCTGTTGCTGCTTCCAATCCTTGGCCATATATTAGCGGGTGCTGTTGTCTTCCAATTAGCAACATTAGATGTGTCATTAAGCTTTATATCGTCGCCTAAAGCAAAATATTGTTCTTCTAGTTTGTCGCCGTCATTGACAAGGCTTGCAAAATAGGCGAGCTGAGCGCCATTTTTGATAACGAAGGGATTCGCTTCTGTTCCGTCACCGCTTTCAAATCCTGTTGCTACCGTTCCGTCCCAGATGGCGGGGGATGCAACGACAGAAAACAGATTGACAGTCATAAACACCATAACTGACATGACAAGGATGCTGGTATACTTTAAAATCCGATTTTTCATATGCAGTTCCTTCCTTAATAATTGTATTTTACAGTTTGTCTGTACTCGGGTTAGTCATTTTCGAGGAAAACCTTTGTAATGTAAAAGTTAGTCGTTTTGAGTGTAGCTAAGAATTGTTTCTTCCATCGCAGCACGAATGTTCTGCTCAATTCTTGCATATTCTGAAGCGAAAATATTGGTCCTCGCATTGAGGAGATTGTGACTTATTATGTTATTTACTCTTCCCCAATTGTATACCATTCCTAAGTCGTATACAACACCGTCAAATAGGATATCAAGCATACGAGGTGATTCAGCGTCCATAACATATCGAGACTTTAAAATTCTGTTATAATACTCAGGGATAACATACTCAGAGGATGCTGCCGACATCACCTCTATCAAAAATCCAATCCTATCGGTATCACTTGCTGTCAAAGGAACTGAAAAACCGTGTGCCTGATTGTACTGGGTATAGGTATAATAGTCCTCTTGGTCTTCGTCATATTTCGGTATAGGAAGAACGCCAGTATCAATATTAGATTTTGCAACGTATTCCTGTACCCAAGCGATAACGCCATTTACAAAAAGAACTCGATTATTTTTGAAGAGATATATCGGTGTCTGAGATGATTGAGTGCTTTTGTAATCCTGAGCCAAAGCGGTCAAGTTTTTATCGGCATAAAATGAAAGGGCCTTATTTATAACATCAATTGTTTTTTCATTGTTTATGGTCAGGGTAGGAAGATCATTGTCATCTTTTTCTGAAACTCTAATACCCGAACCTGTAAGATATACCGAAAAGGCAGCGTATTCACTCGCTAAACCAAATGTATCGTCGAGGGTTATTGTATTGTCTCCATTATCTTTGGCTGCCATCTTTATCATTTCTGCCATTTTATCAAGAGTCCATTTATCTTCGTCAACCAGATTGTACAGATTGCCAAGTCCCAAGTCTTCAGCCATGCCTTTGTTGTATATTGTACATGAGGTGCGCTGTTTGTCATTCAACATCAAATCGCTAACACCTATATAATTACGCCCAGCGACAGAAAGTCCGGTAACTGCGCCTTGAGTCCACCAATCATTGTCCATGTTGATATACTCAAGTTCATTAAGATCATAGAAAACGGTTTGTGGTGTTAGAGAAGTCAGTCTCAAAATTCCGCAAACAACAAGATCATATTCGTCTTGATCACTTAGAACCAGGGACTGGATAACTGTATGGGCATTTGGCATTACGTTTTGTACAATGCTAAACTTATATTTATCCATCAAATACACATTGCGCTTGTAAGCAGCATCGTTCATGGTATCTCCAGTCAGATTCTCGGCGTATATTTCTGTTGCATACATTCCCATAACAGTCGTTTGGTGCATAAGAACTCTTAACTGAGCGTTTTTAAAATCTTTATCTGGAAAATCTGCGATCGGTGACTTTGTGTCTTCTGTTAAAGTGACATTAGGATCGCTTCCGGTTGTCTCATTTCCATCTGTTTTTTTGCACAGGACAAAAAAACCATCGAAATAATTAAAAAGACAAGAAACAATATAAAACTTTTTTTCATAAAAACACTCCTTAGAAAAATATATTTCCCCATTTTTACTCTTTATTATATTATGACAAAGATATCCTACAAATATTATACTAACCGGGCCTCTTTCGGCAATGCAAAAACGCACCTATTTATTGTATATATCAAACATTCTCTACTTGTCCTCTTATTATAATCCATACTGATTCTTATCTTGATTTTAAACTCGACAAATAGTATAATAGCTATAACAAAACGCTTTTATCTTGCATATAACTTGGGGGTTATAACATGAAAACCATTGCATTTGATAAAATAAATCCCTATATTTTGTATATAACATTTTGGAAGAACAAGGAGGATAATGCAACCCACAAAAATAAAATTTGTAACACTTATCGCATAATCTATTTTGAGAACGGTGGGTGCCAAATCTTAGCCAACGATATGGACATTTATTGTAAAAGTAATGAGGCCATCTTGCTCCCTCCGCTTACAAGATACAGCACTCTTTTCCTTGAGAAGGGGACGGAAATTTACGCATTAAACTTTGATATCATAAGCTCGCGAGAATACGGGGATCATAAAATTAATAAATCGATCTACCGCTCGCTCAACAACCATTATATTCCTTCTGAATACGCTAGCGAAAGAGTGAATTTCTCCAATGTTCAGTCCTTTAATATGGCGGTTCATATCAAGAATTATCAACAACTAGGTAATATTATAAAAGAGATGCGTCACGAATACAACAGTATGAAACCGTTTTTCATATTTCGAATTAACACGATGCTTACCGATCTGCTTATTAATACTGCAAGGATAATTGAATATGGTGACAAACAAAAAAACAACGACCCTGCTGATAAAATTATCAAGTATATAAATAAAAATTGCACCAAAAAACTTACATGCAAGTCCATCGCAGATCATTTTAACTACCACCCAAATCATGTTAACCGAATTATAAAAAAAGCAACAAGTATGACACTGTATGATTATATAATTGAAACAAAAGTACTTTATGCTACCAACTTGCTTCTGAACACGGATTTATCAGTAACCTACATAGCGCACGAGCTTGCTTTTCATGACTGTAGCCACTTTTGTAATATTTATTACTCCAAAACAGGTAGAAAACCTTTGGAGACACGCAAAAATGGAAATTTGGACTAATCTAATTATATTTAACAGACAGGTGATTTGTCGAATTTTTTTGGGGGGAGAAAGCCTGAATGGTTTTTATAGAAACCGTCTCTCAGAAAGACATTGCTGTTTTATCCCGCTTATTGTCGTGATATAATAAAGTTGTAACACCTTACCCTAATATAGCATAATAACTATAAAGGGAGAAAAAGATGGAACAAAACGAAAAGAAACAATACGAAAACGAGTTTAAAAAGAGGATCGTCCGTCTTCATCTTGAAGAAGGGCGAACCCTCAAGAGCCTTGCTGCAGAATATAATATAAGCCATGGCAGCATATCAAATTGGATAAAGACATACCGCGAAGAATGCCAAGTAAACCCGCAGAGCATAGAGGCGGCCGTTCTGTCCGGAGTTTTAAGTGTGGTATACAGCCGGCTCTTTCGTTCTACGAAGGCGGTAAAGTATTCTTTGCTTTTGCCTCGGCTTGAGATCATACTATTATCAAGCTCCTAATGACCAAAGGTATTTCTTACCTCTTTAGGACGTTCCGAAATAGGCGTTCCAATTGAAAATCTGCCGCGTTTTTCTACTTTTCTGCGCTTGCCTTTGTGCCAAAGGCTTTGCACATCGAGCGCAGGGAGCATACGTCGATAAAGCCAGTTGTAGATGGTTTTGCAACTGACAGTACCAAGTGTCACTGTGTTTGCGATTTGCTCAGACGACCAAGTTACCAAAAGCTTATCGGCAATAATTTCAGCCAAGCTTTCACTGAATTTCTCCTTGGGCTTCGAAGCCTTGCGGCGAGTATCATATGCCAATTGTGCGGACTCTCCCGTATAGCCTGAGCTATTCATGTTGCGGCGAATCTCACGGCTAAAGCTGAAGTGATGCCTGTTTAGCTTTTGGGCGATACTTCGACGCGAATATCCCAATGACAAAAGTTTTTGTATACGGCCTCTTTCAAATGTGGTAAAATGGCGATAGCTCATATTGTTGCCTCCGTGTGAATGTTGTATTAGAAACTCCATTCTACACGAAAGTTTCAATATGGGCTATTCTTTTGCCCATTTAAGGCGGCGCACTTCATTTTACAATCTATCAAACTTAAATCTTATTTACACAAAATCCGGGCCGCTTCCAATTGAAAAGCGAACACAGATTTATTATTAGATCCTAATACTTGCTACCATAGAGTGATTTTTCATGGTGATCGTAAAATCTGGAGCAGTCCACAGTCCTTCGGCTTGTAATTTATTTATTATATCGACAATTTACTTCTTCAACTCCAGCTCGGCAACTAAAGCATTGTGGTCAGAATAATACTGTCCATCAATTTTCTCATTGACTATAATATGCATCCATAGTTCAAATTCTTCTTTGGACGCGAAGATATAGTCTATTATGTTACCGGATCTTCTTCCATCCATCCTGTTGTAGGTAAATTGAGGGCCTCTTGACACTCTCGAAGTGTGTCTAGCATCTCCTATCGCTGAATTCAACATCTTATAAGCTTCCGATGTTGAGGTGCAGTTGAAGTCGCCCACAACAATTGTAGGGAGACCTAATTCTTCAGCTTTGTCGAGCAATATTCGTGTTGCCTTATTTCTGGACTCTACAAGAGTCTCACTACTACCTACGACATAATGAGTGCTAATAAAGACAAATTTTTCTCCTGTTTGGATCAACTCGCATATTGCGTAGGTCAAGAGTCTTTGATTAGCTTCGCCCCAGGTAAGGGATCTTATCGCAGGAGTGTCAGAATAATACCAACTCTTAACTTCATGAATCTTTATTCTTTCTGCATTGTAGATGACTGATACTTTTGAATCTTGCTCATATGCATGCTTATAACCATACTTGGTCAAAAGCGGTACAAAGGTTCTTATCCAAACCGAGTTAAACTCTTGTACACCAATTAGATCAGGCATGTAACTCGTTGTTAAGTTGACCATTCTAGGTATTCTTTTTAGGATAGTATTATTTTGGCCACCATGATTATCATTGTTCAGGACATTTGCCGTCATAACCGTAATAATTGAGGGAGAGTAATTGCTTTTATACTCAAAATCGTAAAAATCTATTGTAAAGTTGCCGGTAGAAATTTTTTCTGATTTACCAAACAACGCAAAAAAGTGACGTGCCGCCAATTCGGTTGCCGGATCGCTTCCTCCCACGATGATAAGACGTGTTCCCTGCAGCTTGATTATATAATCCATATAGCCAAGAGCGCTGATATCAACATCTATTTTACGATTTGTTTCTCCAATCAGAATTTCATAATCACTCTCGTCACTAGAATCGGTAGTATGTAGCAGATGCACATTAGTGCTATCTTTAATTTCGTTATAAAATGATTGAGCAGCTATTGTTGTCATTGGCCCGCTGTTACTAGAACGAACAATTTTATACTGACTCTCCCCGTTTGAAACAAGTGTCAAAGGCTCGCTATCAGGGATATTCATACCTTGGTTAAGTGTAATGGTTAAATTGTTGTCCGATACACTCTCGTCTAACATCTGAGAAAAGGAATCCAGTGCTCTTTCATAGGCTGTTACATTTCCGCCTTGAATTACAATTCTTTCGTTATAGGCAGCAATTTGATAATCGTTTTTATACAGCAGTTCCCAAATCGGGTCATTGTAATAATCGCTGCTATGACTAGATCCGATAACGATCTCCTTATCGGAGCGCACATCAGGATCATAAGTCATATCTAATCTCGCACCGGTTAGACTTAATATTTTTTCCTGCACAGCAACTGCCACATCCCGATAATCCGAATAATATACAATTGTATATTCGGTTTCACCATTTTTCACTATGTCAATATCCACAGTTTGGTCTACCATAGTATTTTTTCCTCGATTATCCATATCATCGCCATTGCATGACAGAATAAATATAGATATACTCAAAAGGACTAAAACAAGAGAAATCATTCTTAAATTGTTATAAAGGAGTTTCACAAATACACCACCTTATTATATTTTTCAATAAAACATATGTTATGTTTGTATAGATTTTAATATATTTGATCTTTATTAAAAAGTAAAATTAAACCTATTTCTTGTATAATTCAAACATAAACAGAGCCTTTTATCAATTTCTATTAAAAGATTTATTTACTATTGTTCTTTATTTATTTGTATATGTTTGAATTTTACAGCAACTTCCTGTTTTTTTACAATGATAATAACTAGTATTATTGTATTATAAATATATCATAAGTACAAGAGGAGTTATCCATTTTGAGTGTAATTCAGATTAAAAAGAAAAAAGAGATAAGCGAAACATATGATCTAATTGTTGCTGGTGGCGGACTTGCCGGAGTAGCAGCAGCATGCTCTGCCGCACGTGAGGGTTTAAAAGTTCTTCTCATTGAGAAATACGGCTTTCTTGGTGGAATGGCTACCTCCGCTCTTGTCTACCCGTTTATGCCGCATACCGAAAGTGGGGGCGTTCTTGCAAACGCAGGGTTGTTTCTTGAGCTTTTACAAGAAACAAATATGCTGAGCGGAAACAAAGACTTAAACTCTAGGTACTGCCTAACCGAATTTTTAAAGATCGCTCTTGATCGTATGATTGAAAAATACGGTGTAACGGTTCTTTTTCACTCCAAACTAAGCGATGTTGAATTTAGGGACAGAAAGGTGATGAGCATCACCGTCGCCACTATCTCGGGAAATATCAAACTCTCGGCTCCTATTTTTATTGACGCGACAGGAAACGCGGATATGTGTGCTTTTGCCGGGCTTCCATACCAAATTGGCCGAGATGAGGATGGTTTGTGTCAACCGATGACACTATGCTTTAGATTGGCCAACATAGACAACAACCGGTTTGATAGAAAAGCCGCAGTCGCTCTGTATAAAGAGTTCCAGAAAAAAGGTCTTATAAAAAATACAAGGGAAAATATTCTATCTTTTAAATTTCCGGTTGATAATGTGCGACATTTCAACACAACCCGGGTTATTGGCTATGATCCTACAGATGTTGAACAACTAACTGTTGCAGAGTTCGAGGCACGAAAGCAAATGTTTGAAATGTATCGTTTCCTACGTGATAACGTGGAAGGCTGCGAGAATTGCAAGTTAATCGAAAGCGCGCCAGAAATCGGTATTAGGGAAAGTCGTAGAATTATAGGCTACTACGAAATCACTGCCGACGATATAACAGGTACTGTCAAATTCAAAGATAGTATCGCACGCTGCACCTATGCAATTGACATTCATAATCCAAGCGGTACCGGTACTATCTATGAAAAAATACCAGAAAATGACTATTACACTATTCCATATCGAGCAATGATCCCTGTTGATGCCGATAATATTATCGTTGCTGGACGTCCTCTTTCTTCAACTCACGAGGCGCATTCTTCCTTTAGAATTATGCCTGTTACCACCTGCATTGGAGAAGCGGCAGGAATTGCCGCATCACTTGTAAAAAAATACGGATGTGTACCTTCAGATGTAGATACAAAAGTCTTGCAGAATATACTTATTAAAAATGGAGCCCTTGTATAAGTAGGATTCAAAAAGGGGCTGTAGCAAAATTTTACTTTTGCTACAGCCCCTTCATCTATTGCAGAGTTTTTCTATTTAATTCTTTCCTTTTCCAAGGCAGGATCAATAAGCTCAGGGCAGGCGCCTCCCGCGATCTCCCAAAGATATAAGCTTGCCACCGTTGCATAGGGGGAATATCGTTGCCGATATTCATAAAACAATTCATCTGTAATTTCCCGATGGTGATAGAGCATCCGAAGACCTTTCAAAATGCCAAAATCTCCACGGCTTATGATATTGGGGCGCTGCATCGAAAATATCATCAGCATTTCAGCCGTCCAGGCACCAACACCCTTCAACTCACACAACCGGCGACATACCGCCTCATCCGATTCGGTCTGAAGAGCAGCCAAATCAAGCCTGCCCCTGTAAACCTCCTCTGCAAGCTTTTTGATATAATCTGCCTTTCTAAGTGATATTCCACAGCTCTGTAAGTCCTCAATGGATATATGATACAGGCTTTCCGGTGTTATAGAATCAACTTTTTCACATATTCTCCCCCAAACGGTCTTTTGCGCCTTTGAGGATATTTGTTGTCCAACAATAGAATGAACCAGTGCTGTAAATAAATCGGGAATTACCTCCCTCCTAACAAGACCGATTCTCTCTATGGCGACACCTAAAGCCGGATCCCTTTCCTTTAGATGCTCGGTTTCTTTTTTTCCATATCGGAAATACTCCACATCAGTCATAGCACCGCTCCAATTCTAATAAGTATTGTTTTATCGAAAGCCCCCCGCCATAGCCCACAAGACTACCATCAGAACCGATTACCCGATGACAGGGGATAATAATAGAAATGGGATTGCGATTATTGGCCATGCCAACCGCTCGTACAGCTTTCGGATTACCTATTTGTTCTGCAATTTCCTTATAGCTGCGGGTTTCACCAAACTTAATTTTTAACAACGCGTTCCAGACAGACTGCTGAAATGGGGTGCCCTGAGGCGCAAGGGGCAGATCAAAAGCCTTCCGCCTGCCCTTAAAATATTCATCCAGCTGCTCTGCCGCTTTTTTTATCAAATCTGTTTCTGCTATTTGTCCCAAAACGGTGGGATCAGCACAAAAAAAGACCTGGGATATGGCACCGTCCTCTTCGACAATAGCGATATCGCCAATCGGGGTGCTGCAATAACCTATATTTTTCACAGACTATTTCTCCTTTGCCGAGAATCTCCCTTAGCAATCTTCGCCGACTGTTGTCCTCCTGCTTACAATACATAAACGGGAGCAAGCCGCAAAATAAATGTTTTTTCCACAAACCCTATTTGTCACCTTTCTGCCGACCCTTCGTGCCCGTCTTCGCCCTGCAAATCAACTGCGTCATAGTTCCCATTGGGCAATAGACACACCAGGACCGAGGCTTAAACAGCACCATGGTAATAAGCCCTATAAGGGTGGAGGTAAGCATCACGCTGTAAAAACCAAAGGCAAACTGCGCAACACCTGGATGGAACAATGTCCCATGATAAGCCCACCGCCACGGCAGTCTAAATGTCCAGAGCAGCGTGACAACCTGCCTTAGTCCCTGCACCCCTGCAAATACAAGGTAGGTATTCCACAGCATCAGAAAAAACATAGCAAAAAAGAAGGTCAAAAATCCGTAACGAAAAATTTTTGATTTCATCCATTTAGGCACATCCCTTCTTCTGGAGAGACCGAATCTACCGCCAATCAATTCAAAGAACTGACCTCTCCCGCAATAGCGGTTGCAGTAAGCTTTGTTTCCGGCAGCGATCGCCATAATCAACGGGATAAAAAAACATAAAAGCCCCAGCCATGCAAACAAAATGTTGAAAAAACCGAGAAGCAAATATAAAACAGAAGCAATCCAAAGATAATCATACCACATTATATTCTTTTTCTTTTTCATCTCAGTATCCCTCTATACTAATGACGGCCGCAGGGCACTCCTTTGCGCAAAGACCACAACCGATGCATAACTCTTCATTTATTCTAGCATAACTTCCTCGATAAATTGATATTGCCGATTTGGGGCAAACCTCCATGCAGCATCCGCAGGCAACGCATTCACGCCCTATCACCGCACGTTTCTTTTTCATACCTTAGCCTCCTTCATTTGTTATACGTATTGTAAAGTTAAATGAAAGTTGAGAACCTCTCAAGCATTGTAGTACAATGGTTTCACCACGAATCCAAAGTACTCCCAAAACAAAGAGAGGTTCTCATGATGAAATCATATCAGATTGTA
>JAAYQM010000005.1 GCA_012519315.1 Clostridiales bacterium
CCTACACTAATGGTGTGGAAATCCCCACAAGCATTAAAAGCAGAACTCACGTTGTGGCGCAAATCAAAGGTGATAGGGCATTGTTGGGTTATCCCGATGGAATAAGCAGTTGGGTTAACTTAAACAGCTTAGCACTAGTAGAATCGACACACACACAACCTGCCGTCCCCGTAGAGACTACTCCAATCGCACCGACTGAACCGACTGCGACAGATCGAGCCATCGATAAAGGCATCATTGCCGCAACAGACAATCTCAATTCATCGGTAACAAAGCGTGATATTATTGAGATATTTGATAGGTTGGGCTTGTTAGGGTAAAACATCTAATCATTTGCCATATTCCAAAAAAAAGAAGGTATAATAGGGAAAACTCCCCATTATACCTTCTTTTTACGAATTATTAATGATTATAAATTCAATATTTTATGAAATGAAATTCTCTCTTTACTGAAAACTCCATTTTTGTTCTTTTTGTTTTTTCCCGTTTTGGCTTCTCTATATTACAAAGCTTTAACCATTCGTTCCAGCGTGTTATGCCGAATAGCCGTGCAACAGTCCCCCATGTTGGTGTAGCTTTGTCTCTAAGTTTGTTGTACTCCGCAGCAGTCTGTGAGGAGATTTTGTTGTACTGACAGATAAAGTTTTCCATCCAAAACTCTTTGGTGTTAAAGCCATATGTATTTGAATCACACAGCAGGTTTCTGGGATAATATTTTTCTAAGAAGTCCTTGCCGCTCATCTTGAATCGGATGCGTATAGAAGGCAACGGGGGGAGTCCTTTGCGTTGTAAGTCAGCAGTTGTTGGCACTCTGCCGTTGTCCTCTACCCACTGATTGATGGTATCAAAAATTGTTTCTTCAGACCAATTCGCCAACGGTAGGTTTCTGATTACTTCATCAAGCTTTTTTTGAGCCTTAATTACTTCTCTGGTCTGGGGTTGTTCGGATAGCATGTTAATTGCAAAGATTAGTGCTTTTTTTCTTGTCATTTTGGGGATTCCTTTCTTCTTCCCCAAAGTACATTCATCGGCACGGCATAGGTTGAGAACTGCACGTTAAGATCTGTATTGAAATTATCTATCGCCTTTATTAGTCCGATACAACCGACCTGAAAGAGATCGTCAAGATTCTCCCGTCGGTTGGTAAAACGCTGTATTATACTTAAAACTAATCGGAGATTGCCATCTATCAGAGCCTGCCGAGCCTCGGCATCCCCCGTTTTGCTCCTGAGCAAAAGCTCCCTTTTCTCCTCGCAGGTGAGGTTTTTGAGCTTTGATGTGTTCACTCCGCATATTTCAACTTTATTATAGTACATACACTACCTTTGCCTCTTTTGAAAATTTTCGTGCAATACCTAATAAATTAATTTCCCGAAAAAGCAGAAATTAATCCTCATAAAAAGTATTGCCATCGACATCGGTAGCTTATACAATACGAGTTTTGTATCTTATTTCCATAATTATTAATAATCCATGACCGCACCCCTTGACGACAGTCATCGAAAAATAACAGCCGCCTCAAAAAAGAGGTTTTTTTAAAAAATTTACCCTGCCCATGTCATATCCGCCAACAAATGTTGACTTAATAAGTCCGTCCCTCTTTTGCCAAAAACAAGAGTTTGCATTACAAATCCCTCGCCATAGCAAAGCGAAAGGAAAAATCAACCTCTCTTGTTGACTTTATAGAATGATTTGAAATATCCCGCGAAGAGTTTGAAGAGTATGGGATTGATCCTTTTTCACTTCACACATATCATAATGTAGACATATTGTTTAGCGGAGACAAAAACAAGATTGATGCCTACTATCGTGATATAGGGCACTCCAGGATAAGAGCCTTCTTATTGAAGCAAAAGACTTCCCCTATCAATTCAATATGGTAAAATTTGTCCTTTCTCTGCATCAGTAGCTTATACAATACCAATTTTGCATCTTATTTCCATAATTATTAACAATCCATGACGGAAACTCTTGACAATTGTCGATAGGCATAATATAATGTTAATAATTGATGACTAATCTTTATGAAGGCTTTACATCATTTACAGACCGGGATTTGCCGAATCTGACAAAAGAAAGGTCGCAAATATGGAAAAATCAAACCTAAGTAGTGTGAAAAAGGAAAGCATCCGAGCAATCTTTAACGCTGTTTCATCAAAAGAACAGATTACCCGCTCCGAGATCGCCGCGAAAACCGGGCTTAGCCTGATGACGGTGGGCAAGGTGGTCGATGCTTTGATCGAACGGGAGATTTTTTGCCAGGCAAAAGAGATCAGACCTTCCTCCGGACGTAGAGCCGGTCTTATCTCATTAAGTGCGCCCAACTTTTTTCTGATTATCGATCTCAGCTCCCACAACTTTGTCCTATCCGCCATCGACATCGGATTCAGGGTCATCGATCGCATGATGTACGAATACAACAGCGACTTTTACTTTGAGGAAAATCTATACATATTCCTGAAAAACGTCAACATTTACCTGCGTCGCCGGTTCGACCGCAATCTCTGCAGCGGGGTGGGGGTTTCCCTGCCCGGCGCATATAACTCTGCCGACGACAGGGTCAATTCGGCGCGCCTTCCCGAAATTAACACCGTCAATATTCGAGAATCGATACATTCTGTTTTAAATCTGCCGATTTGCCTGCTTGAGCAGGATATCAAGCTGGCGGCCACCTCCAATATCACCTTGGTTCCCGATTATCAAAAAAAGGTGATCTCCTACCTATACATCGGGGAGAGTATCGACGCCGCCACCATATCTCAGGGGCAATTGCTTTACGGAGCAAACTTCCTCGCCGGTCAGATATGCGCCCTTCCTATGGGATCAGGCACCACTGTGGGTAAAATTATCGAAGAATCCCAGAATCAAGAGGATATCGCCGATGTGCTGGTCTATATTATCAGGGTTCTCTGCTGCGTTATCGACCCCCACGAAATTATTATCGAATGCGACCGGTACAAGCTCTCGAACGGCTATCTTGATATGCTGACAGAGCAGCTGAGCGGTCATGCCTGCTTTACCAACCGGTCGATGCCGAAAATTTCCCTCAATCAAGGGAGCATAAAACACGCCCACCGGGGGCTTGTTATGAAATTGCGGGATATGTGGGTCGATTCCCTTAATTAATGATTTCTGATATTTTGGTTTTTGCTATTGACAAATGGGTGAATGTGTTATATAATTTTTCTTGTTAATATTTCTGATATCAAAGGCTATGACTGTGAAGTAAGCCGATGCGCACCGAATATTGTGTCCTTTTCGGAATTTTGCGCCTCTGACTTGCCTGTACGGTTCAATCTTACAGAGAATTGCCGGGTGGTGCAAGGCAACAAGCTTTGAATCGTATTGTTACATCACAAGAGCCGCGCCTCGAACGACCAGGACAGGTCCGGTAGACGGCGTCGGGATGCTCCCGTTACAGGGTGAAACGCATGATGGTGTGTTTACAGAGGTCGGCTTTGCCGGCAAATTGAGGTGGTACCACGTTAACTCGTCCTCTTATTTAGGACGGGTTTTTTATTTTTTCAGCAACTATTCAAGGAGGATTTTATCTGATATGACCGAATCGATTATTCTGCTGCTTTGCTTTTTCGTAGTCACTGCTTTTATCGGCATCTATTGCAGAAAAAAAGATGCAAATGTGGGTGATTTTGTGCTGGGGGGACGTTCTGTCGGGCCATGGCTCAGCGCCTTTGCCTATGGCACATCCTATTTTTCCGCCGTTGTTTTTGTCGGCTATGCCGGACAATTCGGGTGGAACTTCGGCGTCTCCGCCACCTGGATAGGGCTTGGCAACGCCCTTATCGGCAGCCTCATTCCCTGGCTGCTTCTCGGTAAGAAAACGCGTATAATGACAAACCACCTACACACCGCCACCATGCCCGACTTTTTTAAAAAACGCTATGACAGCAAGGCTCTCGGCATCTTTGCCTCCCTCTTGATCTTTGTCTTTCTCATCCCATATTCCGCGTCTGTTTACAAGGGGCTGTCCGGCATATTTGCCATGAGCTTTAACCTTGATTTTAAATACTGCATTATGGGAATGGCTCTCATCACCGCTATCTATGTCGTGGTTGGAGGCTACATGGCCACAGCCCTCAATGACTTTATCCAGGGGATCATCATGCTTATCGGCATCGTCCTTGTGGTGTTCTATGTTCTGAACGGTCAGGGCGGATTTACCGAGGCTGTCTCCCGCCTGTCCGAAATTGAGTTAAGCGGTAATACAGGGGAGCTGACCTCCCTCTTTGGTCCTGACGGGCTAACTCTTCTCTCTGTGCTTATACTTACTAGCCTCGGAACCTGGGGGCTTCCTCAAATGGTACATAAATTCTATGCCATAAAGGACGAGCGCTCCATCAAAACGGGGACTGTCATCTCCACTGTTTTCGCCCTGATTGTTGCCGGCGGCTCCTACTTCATGGGCGCCTTCGGGCGGCTCTACTACACTGCCCCGGCGCAAGGTCCGGTCTACGACGATATCGTCCCCTCAATGCTGCAAAGCAGCCTGCCCAATATTTTGCTCGGCATTGTTCTCGTTCTCGTTCTCTCTGCCTCTATGTCAACCCTCTCCGCCCTGGTGCTCAGCTCCAGCTCAACCGTTGTACTAGACCTTATCGCCCCATACGCAAAAAATAAGATCACCACAAAGAAAAAGGTGGTTCTTATTCGGATTTTCTGCGCCATTTTCATCATTATATCGGTAATCATCGCCATCCGACCGAACACCATGATCACCGCCCTAATGTCCACCTCCTGGGGCGCTCTTGCCGGTGCCTTTGTCGGTCCCTTCCTCTACGGACTTTTCTCAAAGCGGGTCACTAAGGTCGCTGTCTGGTCCTCAATGATCGTCGGGGTGGGCATCACCGTTGCCAACATGATTTTAAACTTCGAGTCTCCCATCAAGGTCGGCGGTCTTTCCATCCTTCTATCCTTCGTCATTGTACCCATTGTCTCCCTTTTCACGCCGAAAATGGACAAAAAGCATGTCAATGACGTTTTTGCCTGCTACGAAAACTCAAAGACCCTTTCCGATTCAAAAAAGTAAAATTTTTAAAATTAAATATTACCACGTTGCACTCACCGTTCTATGCGCATATTTTTTCTCTGTTTGGCAATGATAAAATCAGCCTTAAGTTAAAGGAGGTTATTTTATGCACACCCAAAACAAAAAGGCTAATATGAGCATTGAGTGCACCGTAAACCAGTGCCGCTACCATTACGGCAGGAAGGACTATTGCTCCCTTGACCGCATACGGGTCGTCACCCACGAGTCAAATCCGCAAATGGAGCAATGCACCGACTGCGAATCCTTCAAGCCGGCAAATACCACCGGTAGCACAAGCTTCTGACAAAACTATAAAAACCAGCCCTACAGGTTTACACCTATATGGCTGGTTTTTTGATTTTTCAGGATTACTGCTCTTTAAGCCTTCCGGTATAAAGCTGATAGTAGCGACCCTTTTTCTCAAGAAGCTCGCTGTGGTTGCCCGATTCGATAATTCTTCCCTCCTCGAGAACCATGATGGCATCGGCGTTTTTGACGGTTGACAGGCGGTGGGCAATCACAAAAACCGTTCGCCCCTCCATCAAGGCATCCATGCCCTTTTGTATAATCTGCTCTGTTCGGGTATCGATACTGGATGTCGCCTCATCAAGGATCATCACCGACGGATCGGCCACCGCCGCTCTGGCAATGGCAATCAGCTGCCGCTGCCCGCCTGACAGATTGCCGCCGTCCCCCGTCAGATAGGTGTTGTAGCCGTCGGGGAGCCGACGGATAAAATCATCGGCATTCGCAACAACGGCGGCGCGGCGGATCTCCTCATCGGTGGCATCCGGCTTGCCATAGCGAATATTGTCCGCAATGGTGCCGGTAAAAAGGCGGGTATCCTGAAGCACAATACCGAGGGAGCGCCTGAGGTCGGCCTTTTTGATTTTATTGATATTGATGCCGTCATAGCGTATCTTGCCGTCGGCGATGTCGTAAAATCGGTTGATCAAATTGGTGATAGTGGTTTTTCCGGCGCCGGTCGCCCCGACAAAGGCGATTTTCTCCCCCGGTCGCGCGGTAAGGGAGATGTCCTTCAGCACCAGCTTATCCATATTGTAGCTGAAGTCCACATCAGAAAACTCCACCGCCCCCTCAAGCTTTATATAGCTCACAGTGCCGTCCTTTCGTGGGTATTCCCACGCCCAGATGCCGGTTCGTTCCTCGGTTTTTACAAGCTCGCCGTCCTGATATTTTGCATTAACCAAGGCAACATTGCCTGCATCGGTCTCCGGCTCCTCGTCAAGCAATTCAAAAATTCGGGCAGAGCCGGCAAGGGCCATGGCAACGGCATTCACCTGAACCGAAATCTGACCGATCGGGGCGCTGAAGGTTTTTGACAGGGTAAGGAAGGCGGCGATAACGCCGAGAGTAACGCCCCCAATATCATGCAGCGCAAGAAAACCGCCTGCCAGCGCAATGGCGACATACTGCATAGCGCCGATATTCATAATGACAGGCATGAGTATATTGGAAAACTGATTGGCCTTTTTCCCGTATCCCCTCAGCACCTCGTTTTTCTCATCAAAGCCGTCGATCACCGCCTGCTCATGGCAGAATACCTTAATCACCTTTTGCCCGCTGATCATTTCTTTTATATAGCCGTTCAGCTCTCCTATCGACTGCTGCTGCCGCATGAAAAGCCGGGCTGCCTTAAAGCTGAGCTTTTTTGATACAAAAAGAGAGATGGCGACAAAAATGAAAACGATCAGCATCAGCGCGGGGCTGAGCATCAGCATCGCCCCCGTTACGCTCAAAATGGTAATCACCGATGAGATAAGCTGGGGCAGGCTATGGGAAAAAAACTCCCGAAGGGTGTCAATGTCATTGGTGTATCGGCTCATAACATTGCCGTGGGTGTGGGTGTCGAAATAGCGGATAGGCAGCGTCTGCATATGAGCAAACATCTTTTCCCGAATGCTTTTCTGCACGCCCTGAGAGATAGAAACCATAATCCGGTTATACAAATAGGTGGCAATAACACCGGTAAGGTAGATCACCCCCATCAATGCCAAAGTATTAATAAGAGGGGTAAAATCGGGGGCGTCCTGCTTTATGAGCGCCGGTATATGACCATCGATTATCCTTTCTATAAAAAAGGATCCGGATATATTTGCAAGGGTACCGGTCACAATAAAGACAAGCACGAAAAGGAGGGAGATCTTATACCTGCCGGTCATCTCGCCGAAAAAGCGTCTTACGGTATTCCTTTTATTCATCAAAGTCCCCCCCCCCGTGCATCTGCGTCTGATAGATTTCCTGATAAATCAGATTTGTGGCAAGCAGCTCGCTGTGGGTGCCCACCCCGTTAATACGACCGCCCTCCATGACAACTATTCTGTCGGCATCCTGCACCGAGGCGATCCGCTGGGCAACAATAAGCTTTGTTACGTCCGGGATCTCCTCACGGAAGGCTCTGCGGATAAGGGAATCGGTTTTTGTATCCACCGCACTTGTAGAATCGTCTAAAATCAGGATCTTCGGCTTTTTCAGAAGGGCACGGGCAATGCAGAGCCGCTGCCGCTGTCCCCCTGACAGGTTCGCGCCCCCCTCCTCAACATGGGTGTCATATCCTGCGGCAAACCCGCTGATAAAATCGGCGGCCTGCGCCTGCCTGCAGGCGACGGCGATTTCCTCGTCGGTGGCATCGGGGTTGCCCCAGAGTAGATTTTCCTTAATCGTTCCCGAAAACAGGACATTGTTCTGCAAAACCATGGACACCGCATTGCGAAGGGTCTCAATATCATACCTCCGCACATCAACCCCACCGACCAAAACGGCCCCCCTGGTCACGTCATACAATCGGGGGATAAGCTGAACGAGACTGGTTTTCGAGCTGCCCGTTCCCCCGATAATACCGATGGTCTCACCGGAGGCTATCGACAGATTCGCCTGCATGAGACAGAGCTTGTTTTCATCATTGATATAGCTGAAATCAACCCCGCGAAACTCCACCGAGCCGTCCTTCACCTCGGTGACGGGGCGATAGGGATTTGTTATATCACTCTTCTCCCACAGAACCTCCGCAATACGCTGCGCGGAGGAGCGGGCAATAATAATCTGCACAAAAACGAAGGACAAAAGCAACAGATTCATTAAAATCTGTGATATATAGGCAAACATACTCATTAGGGCGCCCGTTGTCATCCTGTCGGACACAATTCTGTTTGCGCCGAACCATGAGATCAGGATAATGCACAGATAGGTGCTGAACTGAATCATGGGCATATTGACGGCAACCCGCTTTTGCCCCGAAACGAAGTGGCTGTATATTTCATCTGAGATTTTCCTGAATTTTTCAATCTCCATCTGCTCCCGCACGAAGGATTTAACCGTTCGGATCCCCTGCAGGTTTTCCTGAACCACCTGATTCAACTTGTCATAGGTCTTAAGGGCCCGCCTGAAAAAGGGGTGGGCCTTGATGATAATCAAAAATAGACCCGCCGCTAAAAAAGGGGCAACCGAAACAAAAACCCACGCCACCTCCGCATTGGTCCGAAAGGCCATAATCAGGGCAAAGGTCACCATGCAGAGGGAGCGCACCGCCTGACGAATGATCGCCTGATATGCCATCATCACGTTGTTCACATCGGTGGTCAGCCTTGTCACAAGACTGGCAGGGGAAAAGCGGTCGATATTCGAAAAGGAAAATCCCTGTATGGCGGTAAAGAGATCCCGCCGGAGGTTGGCGGCAAAGCCGGTGGAGGCAGAGGCGGAAAAAACGCCGCTAAGCACACCGAAGGCAAGGGATAAAGCCGCAAAAATGAAAAGCAGTGTCCCCAGCCGTGCAATATAATTCATATCGCCGGCATTTATCCCAAAATCAATCAACAGCGTCATAAAAAAGGGAATCAAAACCTCCATTATAACCTCCAGCACCATAAAGCCGGAGGCAAAAAAGGCCTCCTTCTTATACTGTCTGACCGATTTTATCAATGTTTTGATCATAGATCGAAAGTCCTTTCCTAAATACCCAAAAAAGATCGGGCAAAGCCTTGTTACCGTAATATATGCCAAATTTATCGACTGTTTTATGTAAAAAGAACACAAAAAATGCGCCTGTCATCTGCCTTAAAGAAGCAGACGGACAATGTCCGCCTGCTTCTTCTTATCTTTGACCCTCAGCCGATCAAACCGCGAATTCTAAGATAGTCCTCCACAAGGGAGGCGCATCTCTCAAAGCTAAGGTCGCTTGTGTTTATGCAGAGATCATAGTTCTCCACCTGATCCCAATCCTTGCCGGTATAATACTTATAATGGGCGGAACGGGCGGCGTCTATGGCGGATATCTGCTTTATGGCGTCGTTTTTGTCAAGGGAATAGATATCCATGACATTTCTGACGCATACATCAAGGGATGCATAGAAATAAACCCGCACCAGATTAGGATAATCCTTTAAAATATAGTCGGCACAGCGCCCCACGATAATGCAGGATTCCCGGTCGGCAAGATCCCGGATAATCTTTGCCTGAATGTTGAAAAGATTGTCGTTTGAGATAAATTTGTCGCTGCCGGGGGGGATGATCTTTCGCCCGTAGGAGCGATTGTACTTTTTGAAGAGACTGGTTTTCACCTTTTCGTCAGCCTTGCCGAAAAGGCTGATGTTAATGCCGCTTTCCTCTGAAGCAAGCTTGATAAGATCCCTGTCGTAGTAATTGATATCCAGCCTCTCGGCCAGTATCTTGCCCACCGTCTTACCCCCGCTTCCAAAGCCGCGAGCAATGGTTATCACATATTTTTTCATAAAAGGTGCCTCCCGATATCGATTATTCCCCAAGGTATGCCTTTTTAACAGATTCATTGTTCATAAGCTCCGAGCCGCTGCCCTCAAGCACGATCCTTCCCGTCTCAAGAACATAGGCGCGGTTGGCAATCGATAAGGCCTTTTTCGCGTTCTGTTCAACAAGCAGAACGGTGGTTCCGCTCTCGCTTATCTGCTTTATAATATCAAAAATTTCGGACACATACAGGGGTGAGAGCCCCATTGACGGCTCGTCCATCAATATGATTTTCGGATGGGACATCAGGGCGCGACCGATGGCCAACATTTGCTGTTCTCCCCCTGACAGGGTTCCTGCCAGCTGGTTCTTGCGCTCCTCAAGGCGGGGAAAGCGCTTGTAAACCATGGAGAGGGTATCCTCGATCTCTTCCTTGTCCTTTCTTGTATATGCCCCCAATTTTAGATTGTCATACACCGTGAGCTGACCGAACACATGGCGCCCCTCAGGTACATGAGCGATCCCCCACGAGACGATTTTGTGCGCCGGCATCTTGAGAAGATTGACATCACCAAAGGTAACCCTTCCCTTTTTAGCCGGCACAAGACCGGTGATGGCATGAAGAATGGTAGTTTTTCCGGCTCCGTTTGCACCGATGAGGGAAACAACCTCCCCCTCGTTGACGTAGAAGCTTATCCCCTTGATTGCCTCGATAACACCATAATATACATGAAGATTTTCTATTTTCAGCATTGTATTCTCCTCAATCTCCCAGATAAGCCTTAATTACTCTGGGATCCTTCAAGACGGACGCCGTCTCCCCCTGCGCCAACAGACAGCCGAAGTTCAAAACGGTAATCTCCTCGCAGATGCCGAGCACCAGCTTCATATCATGCTCGATAAGAAGGATGGTCACATCAAACTTCTTCTGAACAAAACGGATCATTTCCATCAGCTCCGCCGTTTCCTGCGGGTTCATCCCCGCCGCCGGCTCATCAAGCAGAAGAAGGGTGGGAGCCGAGGCGAGGGCGCGGGCAATTTCAAGCTTCCGCTGCTTGCCGTAGGGGAGGTTCGATGCCAGATGATGGGCATCCTCCTCAAGGGAGAAGACCTGAAGCAGCTCCATCGCCCTCTCCTCTATCCTCCTCTCCGCCGCACGGTATCCGGGCAGCTTCAAGAGGCTTGATATAACGCCGTAGTTTTCCCGGTTATGTAAACCGACCTTGACATTTTCAAGCACCGTCATGTTCTTGAACAGACGAATATTCTGGAAGGTGCGGGCGATCCCCGCCTTGTTTATCTCAATGGAAGACTTGCCGGTAATATTCTGCCCCTTAAGGAAAATCTTGCCGGTTGTCGGGCGGTAGACACCGGTAAGCAGGTTGAATACCGTCGTCTTTCCAGCACCGTTCGGACCGATCAGCCCGTAAAGCTGCCCCTCCCTTATTGTCAGGTTAAAATCATCGACCGCGCGGAGACCGCCGAAGGATATGCCCAGATTCTTTATCTCAAGCAGATTCACTCTTCTTCTCTCCTTTGCGCAGTAATTTTTTCAGCAACACTTTAGGGGAATACCTTTCGATGAACTGTGCCTTTTTTGGGGACTCGTTGATCAGCATAACCGCAATAAGAACGATAGCGTACATCAGCATCCGATAATCCTCAAGAGCACGCAACAGCTCAGGAACAACAACTATAACGCCGGCGGCAATAATCGATCCGGTGAGATTCCCCATTCCACCGATAACAACCATAACCAAAATCTCAATAGAAAGGTTATATGAAAAATCGTTTGGCTCGATCATCGTTTTGAAAAAGCTGAAAATAACGCCGGCAACCCCCGCCAAAACAGAGGCAATGACAAAAACGGTAACCTTGTATCGATTGATGTTAATGCCCAGCATCTCTGCCGAAATAACATTGTCACGAATGGCGGTAACCGCCCGTCCGTGGCGGGAATTAATAAAGCATTTCAGTATTATCAGCGTAAGAATAACAAAAGCATAGGCAAATGTAAAGCCGACATATCTTGAAGGGAATGCCGGTATGCCAGAAAGACCGGCAGTACCACCGGTGCCCGGCAATATCTTAACAAAGGACCTTATAATTTCCCCGAAGGCTAAGGTGACAATGGCAAGATAATCCCCCTTCAGCTTTAGAATGGAGGAGCTTATCAAAAAGCCAGCAATGCCGGCAGAGAGTGCCCCCACAAGAACCGCCCCGATGATTCTTACAAACATGGGAAAATCGGTATAGACGGCAAACATCGAGCCTGCATATGCCCCGACGGCATAAAACCCCGCATGCCCGAGAGAAAGCTCCCCAAGAAAGCCGACAACAAGATTCAAGGACAGGGCAAGTATTACATTAAAGCAGATGCGGATTGAAAGGGACTCCCAGCTTCTGCTCATGTTGCCCGTGAGCATCAGCGCGGAGACAAGGGCATAAATGCCAACAACAACGAGTATTCTAATCAGCAGGCTTGATCCCGTAATATTTGATTTCTTTTCACTTTTAACAATATCATTTTTCATAGAGAGCTTACACCTTTTCTATACGTTTGGTGCCAAAAATTCCGGTCGGCTTAAGAATGAGCATAATTATCAAAATGGCGAAGGCAAAGCCGTCGGAGGCCTGTGTGAGATTGCCGGGCAGGTAGCCTGTTGTCATAGCCTCAAACACGCCTATCAGAATACCGCCGATCATGGCGCCGGGAATGCTTCCGATCCCCCCGAAAACAGCCGCCGCAAAGGCCTTGATACCAAACAAGGAGCCGGTATAGGGATCGACCGTCATATATTTGGCAGAATAGAGGATTGCCGCAATGCCGGCAAGGGCCGACCCGATAATAAATGTAATGGATATAGTGCGGTTTATGTTAATTCCCATCAACTGGGCGGCGGCCTTATCCTCCGAAACGGCAAGCATGGCAATGCCTGTTTTTGTCTTTTTGATAAAAAGCTGCAGTCCTATCATAATAACCAGCATGGTGCCGATGATGACAAAGGAAATCATCGGTATGCTGATCCCTCCGACCTTAAGACTGCCCAGCTTAAGAAAGGGGGTAAACATCTTCCGACGGGAGCCGAATACCAAAAGGGCAATATTCTGCAAAAGATAGCTCACGCCGATAGCGGTAATCAAAACGGCAATGGGCGTCGCCTTCCGCAGCGGCTTGTATGCCAGCTTTTCTACCACAAAGCCGAGGGTGGCAGATATAATCACACATAACAAAAAGGTGACGGGTATCGGCAGCTCAAGCTGAGTGATGGACACAAAAAGAGCGTATGCCCCCACCATAATCACGTCTCCGTGTGCGAAGTTAAGCATTTTTGCAATGCCGTAAACCATGCTATAGCCGAGGGCAATAAGGGCGTAAACACTTCCCTGATTAAGCCCGTCTATAAGGGTTGAAATAAATACTTGCATTGAAATTTCTCCTGATTTCAAATTTACAGACCGTCATCTTGTCAGTCATTTTTCGTAAATTTTAATACAATGTCTATATTATATCATTCTTTTTTCAATTTGTCTCTTAATATTTCGCTAATTTTTAAATTTTTTTGCACAATTTTTTTGTAAATTCACCATTATTTTTATATAGGAGGGATTATGAATACAGAAGAACAGCGGGTATGGCCGTTTTTCAACCATAAGCCCCGCTGTCCAGGCGTATACTATTTTCAGAGCATCTTAAGTGATATTATTGCATATAACAATTATTGGGCAACATATTTGCCATCAACAATTTTTGCGAACTTCGCCGGCTTGTTGGGCTCGCCGTCGTCGTCAAAGGTCATCTTGCCGGTAAGACCGTCAACCTCAATCTTCTTCATTGCCGCAACAAGGGCGTCGACGTCAAGCTCCTTCGGCTGAGTTACGTTTGCCTCCTTCAGTGCGGCGGCAATAACATAAATCGCATCATAGCCATCAGCGGCAAACTGGTCCGGCTTTTCTTTATAGGCGGCCTCATA
Source organism: Clostridiales bacterium (assembly GCA_012519315.1). Classification (GTDB taxonomy): domain Bacteria; phylum Bacillota; class Clostridia; order Oscillospirales; family CAG-272; genus JAAYQM01. The sequence goes on from JAAYQM010000005.1 coordinate 13,744, forward strand.
TTTCGATACAAAGGACTGAACTGCCTCATCCTCATCACTGGCGATAAAGGGGGTAAGATAGGTCATTCCCTCAACAAGCTTTGCGTTCTCTCCCTTAAGATAAGTGAGAATGCCGTCAAGTCCGTCGCCGCCGAACAAGGGCAGGTCAACCTCTTTTTTATCAGCCTCAAGGACGATTTGAGCAGCCTTTTCCGCATAGATAGGCATGAAAAGAAACTCTGCGTCCGAATTTGCAATCTGGGTCATTTGAGCGCCGAAGTCGGTTGTGGATTTGCCAAAGCTGACCTCAGCGGAAATGGTGCCCTCAAGCTCCGCCCACTGATCTTTGAAGGCATCCTTCATACCGGTGCTGTAGCTGTCATCCTGATTGAAAATGATAGCGGCCTTTGTGTAGCCGAGAGTATTGTAGATGTATTTTGCCATCTCCTGTCCCTGGAAGGGGTCGATGAAGCAAATTCTAAAGGTGGTCGGGTTCTCCGCTGCCTCAATCTGAGAAGCGCTGGGAGTTACCTGAAGGATTTTGTCCTTTTTAACATAATCGTTCAAGGCAACCGATGAACCGGATGTAACGGCACCCATCAAAATCTGCATGCCCTTATCCATCAGGGTCTCATAAGCGGAAATCGCCTTTGAGCCGTCAGCCTGGTCATCCTCAAAATAGAGCTTGAGCTTGATACCGTTGACGCCACCGGCATCATTGATCTCCTTAATTGCAATCTCGGCGCCCTGCTTAACCGAAACGCCGTAGGTGGAAGCCTCGCCGGTAAGGGGACCGATTCCACCGATGATGATCATATTCTTGTCTTCCGCATTGGAGCAAGCCGCAAAAAGCGGAAGGAGCAGAAATGCCAGAAGCACAAGAGAGACAAGTTTTGTCGCTGTGATCTTTTTCATAATTTACCTCCAATAATTTCTTGTTTTTATGTTCTTAGGTGCTCTATCTTTATTAATATACTAGTAAAATCCATAATTGTCAATATAAAATTAATAATTTGCATAATTTAAATTAAAAAAATTCATTTTCATGTATTTTTATTCCTTTTTACAAGGAGCCGCCCCATCATGCCGGGAGTATTCGGACGGTCTCCTTCATGTTCCTGCCGTCATCTGAAAATCCCCTATCACATATCCTATTTATTACAATATAATAATACCATCGGGGGGAATATGCCTGCCCTTCCCGAAGTTGCTTGAGGTATCAATCAATATGAATCCTGTAAAATCACTCCATGATCTAAAGCAGGGAGAGAGCGGATGTGTCCGCGCCCTGCTCTCAACGGGCAGTATGCGCAGAAGGCTGCAGGATATCGGCCTTATTGAAGGAACGAGGGTAAAATGCCTGCAAAAAAGCCCGGCAGGAGACCCGACGGCATATCTTATCCGTGGCGCGGTTATTGCCCTGCGGTCGGAGGATGCCGAAAACGTATTGATAGCGCACAGTTAAAGGAAATTATACACATTTTATAAACGAGGTGATATTCTTGGGTCTGACCAACGACTCAACGGGCAGAAAAGCCGCGGACATAGGATTGCGCATCAAAAAAAACTCACCGAAGGATAGAATCATCGCCGTCGCAGGCAATCCGAATGTGGGTAAAAGCACCCTTTTCAACGGGCTGACGGGGATGAACCAGCATACCGGCAACTGGCCGGGCAAAACTGTGACCAACGCTCAGGGATATTGCCGCTTTGGGGATACGACCTATATCCTGGTCGATATCCCCGGTACATATTCGCTAATGGCTCATTCCGCCGAGGAGGAGGTTGCCCGGGATTTTATCTGCTTTGGTGACCCCGATGCCGTAATTGTTGTCTGTGATGCAACCTGCCTTGAGCGCAATCTCAATTTGGTGCTTCAAACAATCGAGATTACCGACAGGGTTGTCCTCTGCGTCAACCTGATGGACGAGGCAGAAAAAAAGAAAATCCGAATCGACCTTTCCGCCCTTTCCGAAAGACTGGGAATTCCGGTGGTCGGAACGACGGCAAGGAAGAAGAAAACCCTCTCCTCTCTGATGACCGCCCTTGATACTTTGTTTTCTGCAGAAGAGAGACAAAAACCGGCAAAAATCGACTACGGTCAGCCGACGGAGGGGGCGATCGCCATAATCGAGGAGGCGGTTGAGAGCTTCCTTGAGGGGCAGAAGGGACGTTTCAGCCTCTCCCCACGATGGGTTGCTCTTAAGCTCCTTGACCGGGACCCAACCCTGACAGACGCCCTTTCCGGCTATCTGGAGGCCGATATCCTAAGGGATCCTGCAATTGCCGCAGCCCTGGACAGGGCAAGAGCCTGCCTTGCGGCGGGGGGGATGACCGAGGAGGGGCTGCGGGATCGCATTGTTTCGGCTCTGGTGCTGACCGCCCAGAATATTTGCCGGGATGTCCTGTCCTTTGATCGCCCCGATTACAACGAAAGGGATCGCAAAATCGACAAAATCCTCACCGGCAGGCTGACCGGCTTTCCGATTATGCTCGCCCTTTTAGCCGGCATCTTCTGGCTGACCATTATCGGCGCAAACTATCCCTCCGCCCTTCTCTCCGACCTGTTTTTCTGGCTGGAAGAAATCCTCAGCGATGTCCTCGGCTACCTCAGCGCCCCCGTCTGGCTGCATGATCTTCTCATTTTCGGGGTTCTTCGGGTACTTGGGTGGGTGGTGTCGGTCATGCTGCCCCCGATTGCAATTTTCTTCCCCCTTTTTACCCTGCTCGAGGATTTGGGCTACCTGCCGCGAGTCGCCTTTAACCTCGACCGCTATTTTAAAAAATGCGCCGCCTGCGGCAAGCAGGCCCTCACCATGTGCATGGGCTTTGGCTGCAATGCCGCCGGCATCATCGGCTGCCGGATAATCGATTCCCCAAGAGAGCGACTTATTGCCATTCTCACTAACAATTTTGTCCCCTGCAACGGTCGGTTTCCCACTTTGATTGCTATTTTAGCCATGTTTTTTGCCGGCATGAGCAGCGGTCTTTTCGAGTCGGTTCTTTTGGCGGTGCTCCTGCTTTGCATAATCCTAATAGGGGTCGGCATGACCTTTGCCATATCAAAGCTGCTCTCTAAAACTATTCTGAAGGGTGTTCCCTCCTCCTTTACCCTGGAGCTTCCACCCTACCGAAAGCCACAAATCGGGAAAATCGTCATCCGCTCGATTTTCGATCGCACCCTCTTTGTGCTGGGAAGGGCGATCATAGCGGCGATCCCTGCCGGGCTCATCATTTGGCTGGCGACAAATATCACGGCGGGGGGCGCGACTCTGCTATCCCACGCATCCGGCTTTTTAGACCCGTTTGGGCGGCTGCTCGGCATGGACGGCGTAATTCTTCTGGCCTTCATTCTGGGGATGCCTGCCAACGAAATTGTGGTTCCTATCATAATCATGACCTATATGGCATCGGGTACCCTTACCGAAATGGATAGCCTTTTAGACCTGAAGCAGCTTCTCCTTGACAACGGCTGGACATCGGTCACCGCTATGTGTACCATGCTTTTTTCATTGATGCACTGGCCCTGTACCACCACCTGCCTTACCATAAAAAAGGAGACTCAAAGCTGGAAGTGGACCGCCCTCTCCTTCCTTTTGCCCACTGTGACAGGGATTGTCATCTGTCTGGTTTTTGCGAATGTTGCTCGAATTTTTTTATAAAAAACGGAAGGAAATTCCGCTGTTTTCCCGCATTTTTATGCGGGTTTTTTCTTATTGCTTTTTTGCCCCAATTAAAATGGCAATCCGACCAAAATCTTCGCATCATACTTGTATATAAATGCGCTATACTATTTATTGTGGAGCAATGGATTAAAAAACTTAACACAATTCTCAAAAAAAACGAAGTGGAGACACACATGAGCGCATATAAGAAAAATTTACTGACAAGAGTCATCCTTTTGGCATGGGCTGTTCTCATCTGTCTTTTTCCTCTGCTGACGGCCACCTCCTGCAAATCAAACCTTGAGGACCTGACAACAACGGACACAACCACAACCACCGAGACGACAGATCTTCTCACAACAGCCGGGACAACCGAGAGCAGTACAACAACAATTCCCGTTGAGACAACGGCGGCACCCGATACAACGGAAAACCTTCCACCGCCCACGATAACACAAAAATCGACATCACCAACCCCTAAGGTCTCAGAAACCCCCTCCTCAATTCAGGATATCGAGAAGCAGGTGGCGGCGCTGGTGAATCAGGCACGGAGACAAAACGGGCTTGCCGAGCTGGCACTGAGCGAGGAGCTTTTCAACGTGGCGCAAATAAAGGCGGACGACATGGCAAGCAACAAGTATTTTTCCCATACAAGCCCCACATACGGCTCCCCCTTTGATATGATGCAGCGATTTGATATCAACTACCGCACCGCCGGCGAGAATATTGCCATGGGTCAGAGGACGGCGCAGCAGGTTTTTGACGGTTGGATGAACTCGCAGGGACACCGCGCCAACATTCTCAACCCAAGCTTCACCAAAATAGGCGTCGGCTATACCACAAACGGTCACTACTGGGTTCAGCTTTTCATCGGTTAAGCCCTAAATTCCCCTTATCGGCAGCGCAAAGATATATATCACATTTTCGGTTATGATTCACCCACCTCTCCCCCCTTATCGGCGGCGCAAAGCGGCATCCATCGACTATATCCCTCGGTCGCGGCATTTACAAAATTCCTTATACACAAGAAACGGCAGATGACTCTCTGCCGTTTCTTGTATTTTATTTATTATTTGTTTTTGGTGACCGCCATTTCAATAACGGGTAAAATGACATATGCCACAGCACCGCCTATTAAGGCGGTTACAAGCTGAGGCCACGAAAAGGAGGCTGTAACGGCTGTCGCCATCTTCGGGGGCAGGTTTGCCAGGAGAGGAACGGCAAGCTTGACTATTCCGAGATAAAGGACAAGAAATTTGCATACCGCCGCCGTCACAAGGGCGACAATGCGCATCAGATACCGATCTGCAACCCTCCTTTTTCCTATCAAATACCAGATGATAACCAATGTCATGTTCCCAGCCATAATAAAAGGAATGAGTATCCAAACGGGTGGACCGATCCCGACAAGCTTTGCGAGAACGGGGGACAAAAAGGCGACCGTCAGTCCGGAGGCAGGCCCGGATATCATCACCGATGTAATCAATATAAGGTTAACCAGCGAGCCTGTGACAAACTGGCTCATTGATGCCGTCGCCGCCTGCGCGCCGATCAGAAGAGCAATAAAGACCGCCGTTGTGGTAATCCATAGCACTCGTTTTTGCATTTTTTCCTCCAAAAATCTATTATCCCCGTCTGCATCTCAAGAGTTCGCTTTCCCGTCAAGGCTATTCGTTTCGGACGCGCTGTGGGGATTTGATGATTCATATGCCTTAGTATACACTTTTTTGTTTTTATTTGTCAAGAATCGCCGCCAAACATTCCGCATTTATCAAAATCAGCTTAATTTGAGGCATCGGTAACCTTATCTCAAAAGGAACGGTCACACCACACTTGGCATGACCGTTATTTTCTTTAGCTAAATTAAGACTCGTATCCGTTCGCTGAATATCCGGCGGTATCCCGGTCAATTTCTTCGGTAGCGGGAGAATGTGGAGATATGCCCTCCCGTTATTGTTATCAAAGTCCCTCACACAGCCATATCAGGGTCTCAGGCTCTCCTTATCGGGTGTCTTATTACCGTTTTCAGCTTTGCGGGCGCAACCCTTCGCGGGTCGGAAAGATAGATTTCATGATGACGGCGCCCCTCCCCTATGTCGATTACATAGCCGCTTTGTACAGCAAACGCATCAATCGCCGCAACCGTCTCCCCCTCATCATCATAAGAGCCGAGGTGCATCGCCTGTACGCAAAGCCCCTCTCTCAGCCTTTCCAGCCGGGCTTTAGACGTGTCAACATCGGGCTTTTTCTTCTTCAGTGTCTCCACCGCCCCCAGAAAGATTTCCTCGGTTACAAAATCGGGCTGACGAATCATCATTGTCCATTCAAATTTGCTTTTATCGGTAATTTTTGCGCCTCCGCCCTTAAAAGTCTCGTCATCAACGCTCCAAAATCCCTCAAGAGGGGGCACCACATACTCTAAAATCGCCTTGTTTCCCATCTTGATAGTATAAGAAAGCCCGTACAAAAGCTCCACCGCCGCGGCATACTCCCCGCTTGTATTGGGATCTCCCTTCCCGTCAACCATAATGAAGGTCATCTCGGGCACATCAACTATCGAGGGGGTGGTTTTCGGCTGGTATAATGCCTTAAACTCCTTTTTAAAATCAAGCATTTTATCTACTTCCTTTCTGTAATCCTAACATAAACGGCCTTGTGAATATTTGCCTAAAGCTCCATCCTATGCCGACCTCATTTGGTAACAATTAATAATGGCAGATTGTAAAATGAAGTTGCACTAACAAAAAGAATCCACAGCGATGAAACTTATGGTAGAATTGAGTTACGACACACCAATTCTGAAAGGATCATCACTATGGACAATCCAAATTGTAGCAC
>JAAYQM010000043.1 GCA_012519315.1 Clostridiales bacterium
TATTTATACCAACTTTAAATCGGCTGCCGATTATCTTATAATGATGCAGCTTTTGCGACTGTTTTTGATAATATATTCGGTGGTAACCGGCATTGAGAGCGTTACGGCAACCGGAATATTAGTCAGCGGTCTTATCTTCGATTATGCAGTGGTAATGGTTTTTGCCTTCGAGAAACCGTTGTATAAGCCTTCGGTGAAAAAAGGGGAGCAGACCCCGCAAGAGCAAAGGAAGCTTTCTTCTGTTACATTATCGGTGGTTCTGATAGCGCTTTTGTGGTCTGTTATCGTTATCGCATTGCCTCTTGCCTTTAGGGGGACAGAGATTTTTTCAAGCGATAGGGAGGTAGAGTCATACGCGTTTGTTGCCCTGCTTTTTGCACAGCTTTTGCTTGTCTTTGTCAATAGGACGGGGTGGCGGGATGCGGATTCCCGGCTGCAAATCAGCCCGATGCTGATAGGATATTGCGGAGCGATAATCGCATTTATAGCTTGTGCCGTTTTGGTACCGTCCTTTGGAATGCTTTTCGGGGTGTTTGAGCTAGGGGCGGTGTCCTTTATCCTTGCCCTTTGCCCGTCGATTGTGATGATTGCTGCCTTTATGATCGACCGGAGGCTGCGTAGAGGCGGCAAGCAATAAAGAAAAAAGAAAAGGGCTGTTTCGCCTTAGCGAAACAGCCCTTTTTGGTGCGGGTTTAGGAGTTGAGACTGTTGAGCTTTGTTGTAAAGCTGCTTTTTTTGCGTGCAGCGTTGTTTTTATGAAGAATACCGCGGCTGACAGCTTGGTCAACTTTTTTGGTTGCTTCTTTGTAAGCGATTTCGGCAGCAGTCTTGTCGCCTGAAGCAAGGGTGGCATAAAACTTCTTGATAGCGGTGCAAAGCTGGGACTTAAAGATCTTATTCTTAAGCGTTTTTGCTTTAATAATCTTTACACGCTTTTTTGCTGATTTAATATTTGGCAAAAAATCACCTCCTTGAACGAAATTATGACAAAGTACCGATAACTGAGAGGGGGTATCGGCACAATATTCTCATTTACATTTATATATCTTACCACATGGCCTGTCTAAATTCAAGTGTTTTTCATAAAATCATGCAAAAAATTGCACATTTAAGAAACTGCCTGAAATTTACGCTTGTCGGGAAAGCTCATAATGAATAAGGGCGGTTAATAAGGACAGAATATGAATGGATGTATTCCACGAAAAAACAAAGAAGGAAAATCAGCATACCTCTATTCAGGCAGGTTGCGATTGTAATCAGAAGATGAAGAAAAAGCGCACAAATGAAAATATGCCCCTCGGGCTTGCCATGGCACTTGCCCAAAATCCGAGCGCTATGGAGAAATACTCAACACTTGATGCAAAAAACAAAGAAAATCTCTTGTCACAAGCCAAAAATATCACCTCAAAGGACGAGATGCAGTCCCTTGTCAATTCCATCGCCAATAGTCAAATACAATCCTGAAGCCCGGCTTATATACGAATCAGGGAGGCGACCCCCTCGGCAAGGGCCTGTGTAAAGATGGTGATATCCTCCTCGGTATTGTCGGGGGAGAGGCTGATCCTCAGGGAGGTATCGGCCTCTTTTTTTGTTGCGCCAAAGGCGAGAAGGGCGCGACTTCGATCCTTTGAGCGGGAGGAGCATGCCGACCCGCTGGAAACATAAATACCCCTTGCCGATAAAAAATGCAGCATTATTTCGCTTCGGATACTTGGCAGGGTGATATTAATGATGTTTGGGATATAGGCTTCGGGACGCTTGATTCTGATTTCGGCAAGGCGGGGATCGCTTGCAATTTTCTCGAGCAAAAGCTCCCGAAGATGCTCGGTTTTTTCTATGTGGCTCTTTAAATTTTCCTTCCCATACTTTGCGGCGGCTCCAAAGCCGGCTATGGCAAGGGTGTTTTCCGTTCCGGAACGCAGCCCGTGCTCCTGCCCGCCGCCATAGATCAGGGGAACAATTTTCTTGGCTGTCAGAATCTCCGGGGCAACATAGAGGGCGCCGACGCCCTTAGGACCGCCGATTTTGTGTGCGTTTATTGTAACGAGATCCGCAGAGAGGGATTGAGGTGAGAAGCTCAGCTTTAAAAAGCCTTGAACCGCATCGCAGTGGATAATCGTGTCGGGATAGCGTTTTTTGACCTCGGAAAAGATATGGGGGAGGTCATAAAGAGCGCCTGTTTCGTTATTGACCAGCATAATGCTGACAAGTATTGTCTCAGGGGTGAGAGCGTCGAAAAAGGAGTCTGTGTCAATGCGTCCTTTTTCGGTTTTGATACGTATAATCTCAAAGCCGTTTCCCTCAAGAAAGCGCAGAGGCTCTTCCACCGAGGGATGCTCCCCATCGGTGGAGATAATCCGCGGCTTGAATTTATAATCCTTTGCGCGGGCTGATCCCAAAAGGGCAAGATTGTTTGCCTCTGTTCCGCTTCCGCAGAAAACCAGCTGCTTTGGAGAGGCGCCCGGACAGCCTAACGCCTCGAGAATCTCTCGTCTGGCGCCGGAAAGAATCCGCTCGGCCTCAAGCCCGGCACTGTGAAGGGAGGAGGGGTTGCCGTAGGTGTCCATGAGATTGCGCATCCTCTCGGCGGCAGGGGCGCAAAGGGGGGTTGTTGCGCTGTTATCAAGATAAATATGTGTTTTCATCTTTAATTAAATTCAAAATTTTCTATGATTTTTTTGACATCCTCAATGTGCTTGTCGTATTTGTCCTCGGTGGCGGTATAGGTGAAGATATAAGCGTCGGTGCCGTGTATGGCGATAACCTGTTGAAATTTATATTTTGTCTCCATCATAGTTGCCGTAAATACATGAGACTCGGCATGCTTGCCGCCGAAAAGAAGATTGGCTGTCTCAAGCTCCTCAAGATCGGGAAAGGTTTGTGTGTACTGCTCCTTGTAGCTGTCCCAGTATTCGGTGGGGGTGATGTTGGCGGAATTGAGACTGGAAACAACAAGGGAGATGTTGGAGGTATCGATACTTGAATGATAGGCAGAGGTAACGCCGGTGGACATATCCACAATCCAATTCTTTGGAACATAGAGTCGATAATCGACAATATCATTTGATGCAAGCTTCATGCCCTCCGGCACAGTAGGATCCGACTTTGAACAGGAGATGAGAGTTGCGAAAAGCAGAAGGGCAAGAATCAGAGCGAAAAACTTTCTTGTCATGGCAGTATTCCTTTTTATTAAATATATTTATTGTATTCCTGTTTTGGATAAGTGTCAGGTAAAGGAGGGATCAAGCAGAGCGCGGGCCGCCTCAAGGATTCCGAGCTTCCCGCTTTCATAGGTCAGCCCCCCCTGAAAAAAGGCAATGTAGGGCTCACGCAGCGGTCCGTCGGCTGAGAGTTCAATCGATGCGCCTTGTACAAAGGTGCCGGCGGCCATGATGACCTTTGATGAATAGCCCGGCATTTCCCACGGTTCGGGGCTGAGATGGGCATCAACCGGAGAGCCTGCCTGTATGCCGCGGCAGAATTTTATCAGCTTTTCGGCGCTTCCCAGCTTTACAGCCTGGATGATATCCCCTCGTACCGTGTTGTAATTCGGCTCGGTGCCGTATCCGAGGGCATCGAATATGTAGGCTGCAAAATGAGCTGTCTTCAGTGCCTGTGCCACTGTGTGGGGTGCATAAAAAAAGCCCCGGAACATATTTTTGTTTTGCCCCATGGTGGCGCCAACCTCGGCGCCGACGCCGGGGCAGGTCAAGCGATAGGAAATCTGCTCAACGGCACGGGCATCACCGGCGATATAGCCGCCGCTTTCGGCAAGACCGCCGCCGGGATTTTTAATCAACGAACCGACAATGATGTCGGCGCCCACGTGGGTGGGCTCTCTTTCCTCTACAAATTCGCCGTAGCAATTGTCTACCAGGACATAGGCATCGGAATTACGTCGAACCACGTCGCAAAGCGCCCCGATCTGTTCAACGCTTAAGGTGGGGCGGTCGAGATAGCCCTTTGAACGCTGGACATAAACGACCTTAACCCGCTTTCCGAGTCGTTGGAGGGTCTTAGCTGCCGCTGCGCAGTCGATCTGTCCTTCTGACAGCTCAATCTGCATATATTCAATGCCGAAATCAGCAAGGGAACCGTCCCCGGTTTTGCCCGATATACCGATGGTGGACTCAAGGGTATCGTAGGGTGCGCCTGTCACCGATAAAAGGATATCCCCCGGTCGCAGTATGCCGAAAAGGGCGATAGCTATGGCATGGGTCCCGCTGACGATATTATGGCGCACAAGGGCTGCCTTGGCACCGAAAACGCGGGCGTATATTTTATCTAAGGTGTCCCTCCCTCGGTCGTCATAGCCGTATCCGCTGCTCGCCGCAAACATGGTATCCGAAACACGCATCTCACGAAAGGCGTCCATGACCCGCTTTGTGTTGTTGTATGCGATGGCATCGATTCGCTCAAAATGGGGGCGAAGGGCGATCTCGGCTTCATTGGAGAGGGAATATAGTTTTTCATCGATTGTCATTGTTTTTTCCATTCTTTTTTGTTTTATGCGTTTTTTGATGTTTTAATCAAGCCCGTTGGCAAGGAGTGCTAACGTCAGCGCCGAACAGGCCTTTGCGTCCTTTATATCGAGCAGCTCCACGCCGGAGTGTATATATCTTGTCGGAACCGAGAGCGCACCGGCAACGGCGCCGTTCCCTGCCACCTGCATTGAGGAGGTGTCGGTTCCGCCGGCGGTCAAAATTTCATTTTGGAAGGGGATTTTATTTTCCTTTGCGGTTTTTTGCATCAGAGAAACCAAGCGATTATCACAGATAACCGAGGCATCCTTTATCTTAATGGCGGCGCCCTCTCCTACCTTGATTGCCATTGGGTCGGCGCCCGGCATATCACCGGTAGAGGTCACATCATAGGCGATGGCATAATCGGGAGCGATGGTGAAGGCAGCCGTTTTTGAACCGCGGCAGCCCACTTCTTCCTGAACGGTAAAGACGAAGTACACATCGTCCGGACACGATTTCAGCTTTTTTGCAATGTCAATTAAAATAGCACAGCCAATCCGATCGTCAAAAGGGCGACCGGCGATTCGCTCGCCGCAGAGCCGTATCAGCGATGGAGAAAGACTGAAGCAATCGCCGATTTTAACCCGACGTTCCGCTTCCTTTTTGTTCCTAGCGCCGATGTCCACATAAAACTTTGTAGCCTTATAATCTGCCGGGGCAACCGATTTGTCCGGGATAAGAACACCCTTTATGCCCTGTTCAAACACCACCTCCGAATATGCGGCAGCATTAAAGTTGATCCCCCCGATGGTGCCAAAGCGAATAAGACCGCTGTCCTCAATAAAGGTGGTCATAAATCCGATCTCGTCCATATGGGCGGCCAGCATGACTTTTTTTGGTTTTTCTGCGGTTCCGCGCTTGAAAGCGATCAGGTTGCCGAGAGTGTCCCTTTCAATCCTATCGCAATAGTCGGCGAGCAGAGTCTTGATAAACTCGGCAAGATTATGCTCTCGTCCGGAAACGCCTGATATTTTGATAAGCTTCTTTAAAGTGTTTAACATAATAAGAACCGCGGCCGATGCACAGAATCAAGTGTCGGCCTATCCTTGTGTTTTATATTAAAACGGCATTTTTGCAATGAGTGCCTGAGTGAGCTGTCTCATGGTGCGATAATCGTTTATATCCGCCACGCAACAGGAGGAATGAAGGTACCTTGTGGGGGCTGAGAGGGCGATGGTTTTTATGCCGCTTTTTGACTTGTGGATATGCGCCCCGTCGTTCCCCCCTGAGATATATTGTTTGATTTGGCATTTAATATTCATTTCTTTCGCACATTTCAGCGCAAAATCAAAAAAATCTCTGTGATAGATGGTGCCATTGTCGATCAGCGAGAGGGCGCCGCCCTCCCCCAGCCTTGCCACACGTTTGCTTTCGGGTACACCGTCAATATCAGCAACGGCGGTTGACTCAAGGACGATGCAATAATCGGGGGAGATGGCGTAAGCCGCCGTCACAGCGCCAGACAGACCGACCTCCTCCCGCACGGTGAATGCAAAATACAGATCAAGATTATCCGGCAGGTTTTCATCGTAAATCTCACGCATAACCTCGATAAGCAGGGCACAGCCCATACGGTCGTCAAGAGCCTTACCCTTGATGCGTTGAAGATTTTCGCCGAAAATGACAAATTCGGAATCAAAGGTGGCATAATCGCCCGGTGAGCAAAGGGTTGCCGCTTCTTCACGGGTGCTTGCGCCGATATCGATATACATTTTCTCTATCGGGGTGACCTCTTTCCGCTCTTCTTTTTTTTGGAGATGAATCGGCTTTGCCGCAATAATTCCCGGAATAATGCGGCTGCTATTCAGAATATGAACCCTGCGTCCGCAGAGGACACGGGGATCCATGCCGCCGACGGTGTTAAATTTCAGCGTTCCGTCATCCTCAATATAGCTGATCATAAAGCCGACCTCGTCCATATGGGCTGCCAGCATAAGCTTTTGCCGCTGAGAGCCTTTGCCACGGATGACAGCGATGATATTTCCTAGCTTATCGGTGGTCACTTCATCGCAAAAGCCGCTGATTTGAGAGAGAATAAGACCGGCTACGCTGTCCTCACAGCCGGAAGGACCAAAGGTGTTTGACAGTTTTTCGATCAAATTAAGATCATGAAAATGCTCGGTATTCATTTATTTTGGCACCTCCGACGTTAGAATTTCCCGGAGCAGTCGGGCTGTTTTTTCGATATCGTCGAGAGAAACCGCCTCGGTATAGGTATGCATACCCTTGAGGGGAACGCTGACAACCGCGGTTGGTACGCCGCAGCGGGAAAGGGCGATAACATCGGCGTTGGTGCCGGTTGATACCGTTTCTACAACGGTTTGATATGGAATTTCAGCCCTTTTTGCCCTATCGATAATATGATGAGTCAGTGCCCGGTCGGTGACCGCCGAGAGAGAGACTGAGGGACCGGCGCCCGGCTTGACTGTTCTGTGCTTTGGAGCGTCCGGTGCCGCTGCAAGGTTTACGTCAAGGACAATCGCATAATCGGGGTCGATATGATAGGCGCCTACCTTGCCGCCTACAAGGCCGATCTCCTCTCGGGTTGACAGGTTTAAGCAAATATTATACCTTAGGCTGTCCGCATTAAGCGGCGCGATAGCCGAAACGGCGGCGGCGACACAGGCCTTGTTATCCAGACCCTTGCCTACAAGGTAGCCTCCCTCAAGCTCAGATATGCGGGGGTAAAAGCTGACCGGCGTCCCGATGGAGACGATTTTTGACAGAGTTTCCTTTGTGTAGCCTGTGTCTATGAGAAGCTCGGAGACCTTTGGCAGCTTTTTTGATGCCTTGGGGTCCTTGAGATGGGGCGGGGTGGAATCCACAACCCCGAAAAGCATCTCCTTGCCGTAGATGGTAACCTCGGCGGCGGGCATGATGCGGGTGTCCAGACCGCCGACATTTGTGACCGAAAGAAAGCCGTTATCCTTAATATCGGTTACCAGCATGCCAATTTCGTCATAATGGGTGTCAATCAGCATAAGGGGAGCGTCTTCATTATTTGCTTTTTTTATAAAAATAAAGTTGCCGACGGCATCCTCCCGATATGCGTCAAAATACGGTGAGATCAGGGAGAGGAGGCGGTCTTTGTCATACCTCTCAAATCCTGAGACGGACATCAGGGAGGAAAGGGAGGAGAGCATCTCCTTTATATTTATCATAGTGGTTTTATCCTTTGTTGAGAATAAAGTATTTAATTAAAGGCGTTGACGATAGCTTTAAAGCGGTTGCCCCGCTGCTCAAAGTTTGCGAAAGCGTCAAAGCTTGTGCAGGCGGGAGAAAGCAGAACAATCTCTCCGGGCTTTGCGATTTGCCGAGCGGCATTGACAGCTCCTTCAAAGTTGCCGTCATGCACAATAACAGGGTGCCCCGGACGGTAGTCTTCACAGGCAAGGAGAGCCGTCTTTATTTTATCGCCGGCCTCTCCGGTGAGGATTATGGCACGGGCATGGACGCAGAGAGCCTTTGCCAGCGTGTCAAAGGGGATTTTTTTATCCCGTCCGCCGCAGATGACCACAAGACCGTGACCCAGAGTGCGCAGGGCGGCCTCTGTCCGTGTGGGTGTTGAATCGATGGAGCTGTTATAATATTTGACACCGTTGTGTGTGCGGACATATTCAATGCGGTGCTCGACACCGTTGAAGGTTTCGGCAACCTCTCTTATTGTTTCATTGCCGACCCATGGATATACGGCGGCAATGGCGGCCATATAATTTTCTATATTATGTTTTCCCGGAATCTTGATGGAAGATATAGGAATAATCGGATGTTCTCCTTCCTCGTCTCTCAAAATGATATGGCCGTTTTTTTCAAAAACCGATACATCCCCTTTTATATTTCCCCCTGATGAGAAGGAGGTGACCTTGACCGGACAGCTATCGATTATCGGGGCTGTAAGGGGGCAGTCCGCATTAATAATGGCTCGGTGGCAACCCCTATGTTGATAGATGTTTCGCTTTGCATCTATATACTGCTCAAGGTCGTGGTGCCAATCCAGATGGTTGGGGGATATATTGGTGATAACGGCAGTGTGAGGGGATCGGGTCGCCGTTTGCAGCTGAAAGCTTGACAGCTCAAGCACAGCAATGTCATCCTCTGTCATATCGTCTGCAAATTGAATCAGCGGGGTGCCGATATTTCCGCCGACATAGACATTACCCTTTTTGCGTTTTTCATTTTCAAGGGAGAGCATTTTGTATATCAAGGTGGTGGTTGTGGTTTTGCCGTCACTGCCGGTGACCCCTATAAGCTTTGCCAAAGTCAGGGCAAAAAAAAGCTCGGTTTCTGAGGTGAGTCTTGCGCCGCCGTCAACAGCTGCCTTTATCTCCGGCAGCCAAGGCTTCACGCCGGGTGAGCGAAAAATAACACCTTCCTTCAGGTTTCTGAGATAGTTTTCGCCACAAATGAAGTTAACTCCATGGTCGGCAAGACTCTTTGCCGCGTCAGGAAGGTTGTCCCACTCTTTTCTGTCCCGGGCGGTTACTCTGATTTTATGCTTCAGCAAAAATCTTATCAGAGGGATATTGGAGATGCCGATTCCAATGACGGCGGCCCCGCCGTGTTGTGCTGATCTCAGCAGTAAATTCCCTTCATGTGTCACAAGCTTCACCTCGGTGCGATTATTTAATCTATACTATATCATTATATAAAAAAATCGCCGTCTATGCAACACAGTCTTAAAAATATTACAATTTTCAGTAAAAATTGTTGGCTTTTTTTGAGAAACAATTGTTTTCTGCTTGACAAATAGAAAGAAATGTCGATAATAGTATTTATAGGCGGTTCTTCTGATCATTTTTATGAAGGCGGTATCAATGATGCGTAGATTTTTCATTGTTTGTCTAAGCATATTGATGATTTTTTCAACCGGATGCGCGGTGGCGCCCATTCAAAAAGAGGGAATAGTAATAGTGCCGGCGAAAGACGGAAATGATACTACATCCTCCGCTATCGAAGAAGGGTATGAGAGCAATCAGACCGTCACCGATTTTTCGGATGACCAGGCCTTGACCGACGAAAAAGAGGTAACTGATGAGAGCGACAAGGTGTATTGGGTGGATGGCGGCTCTGTGTGGCATGTGAAAAGAGAAAGCTCCAGCCTTGCACGGTCAAAGGCAGTTCGTTCCGGCACGGTTGAGGAGGCAAAGAGTGCCGGAAAATCAAGGACCTGCAAAATCTGCTCTAAATAGACGTATTATCAAAGAATGAATATCCCTCAATATATCGGATTTTGGCTTTTTTTATATATCATCTTCGGTAGTTGACCTGATTTTAAAGACATCTTTGTTTCAAATTACTTAACAGCATAGAAATGACTTCTCAGTTGCAAAAAGGCATCCCCGTCCATAAGACGGGGATGCCTTTTTGCAACCGACCTGTAAGCCGGGTTCTGTAACGCGTCACAATAAGCGGAAAAAACCGCTTGTAATGACGCCTGCAATCATCTATCTTTGCAAAACGTTGCCGTTTTGCTCGGAGTAAAACTCCCGCCACCCGCAGAATCTGTCGGGCCGACATAGCGGCAGAGCCGCGCTCCGCATACGGTGTTGCATCGGATAGGGTTTACATAGGCACACAGTCGCCTGTCATGCCGGTGAGCTCTTACCTCACCTTTCCACCCTTACCGCATTAAAATGCGGCGGTTTATTTCTGTTGCACTTTCCCTGAAGTCGCCTTCGGCGGACGTTATCCGCTATCCTGCCCTGTGATGCCCGGACTTTCCTCATAATAATACCTTTCGGCAACATATTACGCGATTGCACAGTCGGTTACAACAATATTATAATATATTTTTTTGCAAATGTCAATTATCGATGCCGGTAAGCCGTCTCATATACGGTGTTTTGGCAATGATAAAGTAGGCGCCGAAAAGGGTAAAGATCAGCTCAGGAAGCATATATGAGCCGTTATAGACAATGGAATACAGATATACATTCCATCCCTCCCATGCCCAACTGCTGAAGAATATGATCCCTGAGAGAAAATGGCTTAAAAATCTAAGCGTCAGTGCCAGAACGATTCCCGAGAGCATACCCCTAATCCCTTTTTTGCGGGCGATTCCGGCTATGCCGAGAATGGTGAAGGCAACAAAATAATCAAGGACAACGGAGCCGATCAATACAAATTCGGACAGTCCCCAGCCCATCATCGGACCTAAGCCGATAAGCATCTGAATGACGGCATATACGAAGGAAGAGCCAAACCCCCAGCCCAGTCCGTATTTGATGGAAATAAGTATGACGGGTAGCATGCTTAAGGGGGTGACGCTTCCGCCGAACTGCAGAAAGGGCATGATGTTGATCATACTCAAAACGGTGGAGAGAGCAATGAGAATGGCGCATTCTGCCAGCTTTAAAACTTTTGTGTTTTTCATCTGTCCAAAACCTCACTAATAAAAAATTGCCCCACAGAAATACCCGTGGGGCAAGCGTTTATACAATACAAAACGAACAGAATCCGCTCTGATTAAATAAATCTCCCTACGCCGGTATTATCCGTATCAGGTTGAAGGGTTCGGATTACTCCATCTCAGCCGCAAGACAATATACTGTAAGGCATATTGCAGGCAGCACCCCTGATTATTTCTGTGCTGGCAATCTCATTATATAATAATTTATCTGAAATGTCAATAGATTTTTGCGTAGCGACCAATAGAGAAGATGAGAGGCGGATAAAGGGCGACCTCCGCCATTTTTACGGAAAACAGCCGGTTTGCGGCGTTATGATTGACGATTGATAGGTTTTTTAGTATAATGAATAGACTAAATGAAAAATTGAAAAGGATGTATAAAGTGGAAATCAAAAGGGTGTCTATTATCGGTCTTGGAGCCTTGGGTGTTCTGTATGGCCATCATTTGTCAAAGAGGATGGATGAGGGGGATCTGCGCATCATTGCCGATGAGGCGCGTATCCGCCGATATAAGGAGAAGGGCGTTATCTGTAACGGCGAGATCTGCCGCTTTAATTATGTAACTCCGGATGAGCCGGCGGAGGCTGCCGATTTGATATTGATTGCTGTTAAATTCGGCGGACTGGAAGCGGCTGTTGATATGATAAAAAACCATGTGGGCAGGGATACCTTGATTCTGTCCCTGCTTAACGGGATATCAAGCGAGCAGATGATTGAGGATGTTTATGGCAAGGGGAAGGTACTCGATTGTGTCGCCCAGGGTATGGATGCCGTGAAGGTAGACAATGCCTTAAGCTATAAGAACATGGGGCTCTTGTGCTTCGGAGACCGTGAGGGCGTGCATCCCTCGGAGAAGGCTGCAAGAGTAGCCCGATTCTTTGATAAAACCCGTGTCCCCTATTTGCTTGATCCGAATATGAAAAAGCGAATGTGGGGAAAATTTATGCTGAATGTGGGAGTTAATCAGGTTGTTTCATTCTTTGAGGGGGATTACGGCACTATTCAGGAGGACGGGCCGGCACGGGATATGATGATCGCAGCTATGCGGGAGGTGCTGATACTCTCGCAAAAGGAGGGTGTTTGTCTCACCGAGGAGGATCTTGGGTACTGGCTGAGCATCCTTGAGCCGCTGAATCCGAAGGGAAAGCCGTCGATGCGGCAGGATATGGAGGCGCGCCGACCGAGTGAGGTCGGGCTGTTTGCCCGGACTGTGATAAGGCTTGGGGAAAAGCATGGTATTGAGACCCCCGTCAACCAAAAGTTATATGATTATATCACCTCGGTAGAAAAAACCTATTAGTCCTTGCTTTTTTCTGGCTGATCTTAACATTTACACAAAAAATATGGCAGTATTAACTAATACAGGTTGAAATATCCGGAAAAATATGATAAAATATTGCGTTAAGATTTACAGAGTTTTAACCTGCTTTGAGTTAGATTAATTATCTCTCAACTACAATAAGGAAGGACAAAAACATTGTTATGAAATCGGCGGCTGTTAAAGATTTTTTCTATAAGATATTGTGTGGATTCCTGCTTGGAACGGCGGTGATCGCTCCGGGAATCAGTTGCAGCGTTATTGCTATCATTATGGGCATTTACAGCGACCTTATTGAGATTGTATCCAACCCGTTTAAAAACCTTAAAAGGAACATACTTTACCTGATTCCCCTCGGTATTGGCGCGCTGGGCAGCGTCGTTGTCCTGCTGCGTGCCCTTGAATGGCTTTTTGACCGGTATTCGACTCCGGCATACTTTCTCTTTATCGGGCTGATTGCCGGCAGCCTGCCTGCTATTTTCAAGGAGGCGAAGACAGGTCCTTTCAAAAAGAGATATATTCTTGCCATTGTGACAGCCTTTGCCATTGCAATAGCGATAGGGATACCGGATAAGCTTAATATTACATTTGCCGCGGATACAACCTCATGGCTGTATTTTTCGATTTGCGGCGCCCTCGCGGGAATAGCAAGCCTTGTGCCGGGCATGAGCGTTTCGGTGATACTGATGGTGCTTGGCGTTTATGAGCCGATGTTGGAGGCGACAGCCAATTTTGATGTTGTGACAATGATGCCGGTAGGTATTGCTTTTGTCCTCGGGATGGTGCTCTTTTCCCGGTTTGCAAAATATGTTTTCAAGCGTTTTCACAGCTTTGCCTATTATATGGTTTCCGGATTTATGCTTGGCTCAATTGCTACTATTTTTCCGCAGTTGCCCACCGATGCGCCGACTATAATCCTAAGTGTCCTTGCTGTCGGGTTTGGGCTGTTTATCTCGATTTTCTTTCAGGTGCTGGGTAAAAATCTTCGGGGCGCGACAGAAAAGGAAAGCACCGCCATTCTGCAATAGCGGTTGTCAGATTTATGTATTATATGTGACTTTGCGTGGGATCATGATAAGGCGCTCGGACGGGCAAGGAAAACAGGCAGCCGCAAAAACAAACACAGGAGAGAAGCTATGTTTATTGGTATTATCGTTTATTCCAAAACAGGAAATACTCTTTCGGTTGCGAATAGAGTTAAGCAGGCCTTTGAGGCACGGGGGCATACGGTTAGCATCGATCAGATAAAGGCCGATGTTGATGAAAAGAAAAGTAAGGTGAATTTGACCCACAGACCCGATCCGACAATTTATGACAGAGTGGTTTTTGCCGCTCCGGTATGGGCATTTACCCTTTGTCCTGTAATGCGGGAATACCTCACCGTCCTGCCCGAGCTGCGTGATGTCAATGTCTACGGTATTGTCACACAGCATCTTTCCCGCCCGTGGCTTGGAGGAAATCGGGCAGTTAAAAAAATTCGTCGTCTTTGCGCAAATGTCGGCGCGCAAATGATTGGCGAGGGGGTAATTATGTGGTCCCACTCTGATCGGGAGCGTCATATCGAAGAGCTTGCCGAACGGCTTGCCTCCCTTTGAATACTATTAAAGAGGTTGTATATGGATTTTTTACAAAGCAACAGTATCTGGATTTATTTTTTCATTTTTTTCGGTAAAATCCTTGAGGTAACGGTTAATACCATTCGTGTTTTGCTGATTACAAAGGGGCAGAGAATAACCGGCGCACTTATTGCGATTTTAGAGGTTTCAATCTGGCTTGCCGTCACCGGTACCGTTCTGACCGGATTTAAGGATGATTTGCTGAAATGTGTGGTTTTTGTCATCGCCTTTTCGGTGGGAAATTATCTTGGATCATGGTTTGAGGACAAGCTTGCCTTTGGTCTTGCATCAATACAGGTTATCATTCCGGAGAGTGAAACGGACAAGGAGCTTGCCGGGATATTGCGGGAGAAGGACTTTGCCGTCACCGTTTTAAACGGAAAGGGAAAGGATGGAAACCGTGAGCTGCTCATTATGCACGTCAAGCGCAAGCGGATTCCCGAGGCGTCCGAAATTATTAAGAATCATCTTAAAAATGCGGTGATTGTTATCAACGAATCAAAGATCGTGTACGGCGGATTCTTGGGCAAAATGAGCGGAAAGACAAGATAATAGATAAAAGGACACCGCATAACCTTCGATTATGCGGTGTTGTTTATAGAGCTATTCTATATGGCAATCAATCAGGTTGTCAATGAGCGGTTGCCCGTCATTTGCGGTATAGTTTTTGAGCTTGCCCGAATAAAGGTCGTAGTAAACGTTTGAATAAAGGGGAAGCTCGGGCAGAAGCTGATTCCACAGCAGGATAAAGTCGGTCCACAGCGAGAGATATTTGTTGTAATCTCCGGGGATTACATTATATACAAGGTCCATTGACAGCTTGTCAAGATCGGTATTTTTGATGCGGACCGTGTTGTATCCGAGCTTTATGTAGTTTTCGTCAAGGGTATAAAAGTATGACGGATCATACAGGGGGGAGAAGTCTCCCGCCAGATTAAAGACTCCGAATCTCGGTTTGCCGTAGACTTCGTCGATATCGGCGCGGCGGTAGAGCCGGTTAAGCAGCTCCTGCCATGTCAGGTTTGTTTCGTTTATCTGCATACCGGCGGCTGCTATTTGCGGATTTTGACCGAATGCGGATCTTAGTAAGTCGGTTACCTCATTGTCGGCGCTTGAGCACCATTCGATAATCAGGGGCATAAGAATCCTGCCGTCCGACAGGGTAATATTATGAGGAAAGTCTGCCCCCTCCTCCTCGCTAATCTCTTTATAGCGTATTCCGGTGCTGTAGGGGGAGCCGTCAAAAGCAAGAACCCAGCCTCCTTCCTCAAGCAGAGCAACCGCTTTGTCGGGGTTGTTTTCATAGGTGTTCAGCTTCTCATCCAGAGTCTTTTTTGCATCTGCATACATTCTCATGGAAAGCCCGTAGGGCCCGTTTACAACGGTGCCGTGAGGACCGCAGACGGCATCCTTCAGCGCGTCCCGATCAATCATATAAGCGATAGCCTGCCGAACCTCGACAAACCGGGTGGGACCGAAATCGCAGATAAAGGTGAGCTTTCCGTAACC
Organism: Clostridiales bacterium; assembly: GCA_012519315.1. Lineage (GTDB taxonomy): Bacteria > Bacillota > Clostridia > Oscillospirales > CAG-272 > JAAYQM01. The sequence continues at coordinate 15,376 of JAAYQM010000043.1, forward strand.
GTTGCGATTATATCCGATCGCACCAAATCCGCCTTCCTCCACAAGCTCAAGTGCCAGGGTCACGTCCTCCCCCGAAAGATTGCGAAGTAAATCTACCTCCCCTGTGGCAATAAGGTCAAATTGTTTTTCCTTTTCGATTTGTCTGTAAATGATCTGCTTGATTTTCGGTTTCTTTCCCTCAAAATTGCCCTTGTATATCTTGTTTGCATTTAGGATTGCCGTTTTTGTTTCGGGGTCGTAGGATGAAAGGGTAAAGGGACCGCAGGAGATGCGGTTTTCACTGGAATATCGCCCTTTTTCTATCGCGTCCTTGCAGTTTTCATAGGTGAATTCGTCGGTAAAATAAGCGCCCTTACCGTCATCCTTGACATTTATGCTTTCGGGCAGCCAACCGTGCATTGGCAGAGGCGTTATCTGCACCATTGCCTTATCCCAATAATAAGGGAGATAGTTTTTGCTTACGGTTAACGAAAATTTGTAGGTGTCCAGTAGCCGAACACCGGAAAATTCCTTGCTTTCTCCGCTGTGAAAGGCGGACCAGCCGACATAGTTTGATCCAAGGGTGCCGTCGCTTCCGGCTTTTTTGATAACGGGAGAGGAAAAGAGCAGGACTCTTGCAACATAATCTCTTGCGGTGATGACGGTGCCGTCGTTATAACGTAGATCCTTTTGTAGGGAGAAGGTAAAGGTTTTGTTCCCCTCTTGGTCAACCGATTCCTTAATATTTTTTACAACCCGGTTATCGTATGCAAGAGAATTGTCGTCATTCATAACCACAGTGGAATACCCGGAAATCAGGGAGGCGATATCCCGGTCGCCGCCCTCGTTTTTCCAATAATCCTCCCAGTCTCCGGTGACGGGAACGGTACTTCCGATGACAAGCGTTCCCCACGGCTCGGCGTCCTTTTTTGTGCAGGAAGATAGAAAAGATGCAAAAAACAGACTTGTAACAAGCAGCAGTGCAAGAGCTCTGAATCGTTTGTCCATAATCATCTCCGGGGCAGCCGCATTTTGTGGCAGGCTGCTTACTTTTATATCGTTGTAGGTAGAGGGATATTTACAGCCTATCTATTATGAGCGTTTTTTGCGGGGGTGGCGTTTCGCTTATGGTAACGGCAGACTGCAGCATTTTTTCCGCGGCATCCAGTTTGTCCTGAGAGCCGGCATATAGGGTGGCGTAAGGCTCACCTTTCTTCAGACTCTCTCCATAGGTTTTGTGCAGTCTTATGCCGGCGCCGAAATCAATGCTATCCGATTTGCTGCTTCGACCGGCTCCGGTCAGGAGGGAAGCAAGACCGCATTTTTCGGTATCAATACGGCTGATATAGCCCTCCTTTAGGGCTGTAATCTCGCGTGTATGAGGTGACAACCTGAACTTTGAGGTATCTTTGATAAATGAGAGGTCTCCTCCGTGGGCCTTTACCATATCCAGAAAGCGGTCATACGCACTCCCGTCCTCAAGAGCGCGTCGCGCGGCGGCAAGGCTGTCCTCCTCCGAAAGGTTCAGGGACTGTTCCAGAATCCCGGCGGAAAGGGCAAGACAAATCTCCACAAGATCGGATCGCCCGTTGCCCTTCAGCACATCCACCGCCTCGATTACCTCAAGCGCATTGCCGATGCAACGTCCGAGCGGAACGTCCATATCGGTGATAAGCGCCGCCATTTTCCGCCCGGCACGGCGACCGATGGCTATCATTGCTTTTGCCAGTTCGCGCGCGGCATCGGTTGTTTTCATGAAGGCGCCGCTGCCGGTCTTTACGTCCAGCATGATGCACTCGGCACCGGCGGCAAGCTTTTTGCTCATGATGCTGGAGGCGATAAGGGGTATGCTGTCCACCGTTGCGGTAACGTCACGCTGGGCGTATAATAGCTTGTCGGCAGGCGCAAGGTCCCCCGACTGCCCGATAATGCTCAGCCCGATTTTGTTGACAATATCAACAAAATCCTGTGGATCGACAGTTGTTTTGTAGCCGGGGATCGATTCCAGCTTATCAATAGTGCCCCCGGTGTGCCCAAGACCTCGTCCCGACATTTTCGCCATTCTGACGCCGCAGGCAGCGCAGATTGGTGCAATAATAAGGGAGGTTTTGTCGCCGACACCGCCGGTAGAGTGCTTATCTGCTGTGATCCCCTTTATTTTAGACAGATCGACTCGATCGCCCGAATCGGTCATCATCATGGTAAGGTCGAAGGTCTCCCTTTCCTCCATTCCGTTAAAATAGATAGCCATCATCAGGGCGGAGGCCTGATAATCGGGAATGCTGCCATCGGTAAAGCCCCTTACAAAAAAGGCTATTTCCTCGCTGCTGAGGGTGAGCCCGTCCCGTTTATTCTTGATAATGTCGTACATTCTCATCTGAAAACTCCTGTTACCCGGATTGTTTTACGGCAGGATGGGGCAGAGTAGCCGAGAAGCTTTTTTTGCAGGCTTATCCTGTCCGGTAAAAGAATCCTTATAATATTTTTATGCTTCCCAAAACGCAGTTATTATTCTTATGCAAAAATTGCAAAAATAATGATACGGCAGGGATGACATGAGGGTCTTGTCTATATTATAATATTAAACAGATAATCCTTCAAGCATATTTTGGCATATATTTCTATATTATCAAAAAATTAAGGCAGGTTAAAATGAAGCAAACCTTTAATGTAGTTATCAGCGCCCTCAATTCGCAATATATTCATTCCTCCCTTTCACCATGGTATCTGCTTGCTGGCATTCGCGCCTATTGCGGCGATAAAATCAATGCTGTTGTGGAGGAGGGAACGGTAAACGAGCCATATGAGACGGTTGCGGCACGTATTGTATCCCACAGACCGGCGGTTGTCGGACTTAGCTGCTATATATGGAATATCAGCAGTATTTTTCGCATAATTCCCCTTATCAAGAGAGAATTGCCGGAGGCGGTTATCGTTCTCGGAGGGCCTGAGGTTTCCTATCGAGCCGCCTCTGTTTTAGAGGAAAACCCCTTTGTGGACTATATTATCTCCGGAGAGGGGGAGGCTCCCTTTGCAATGCTTATTAATGCATTGTATAAGGGGGATGATGTTACAGACCTGCCGGGTCTTTGCTGCCGCAGGGAGGACGGCATATTTACATCCGAGCCTTACACCTCAAGGGAGGATCCTCCCCGACCCTATTCAGAGGAATATTTCAATAAGCTTGAAGGTCGCATTGCCTATCTTGAAACGAGCAGGGGCTGTCCTTACCGCTGTGCATTTTGCCTGTCGGCAAGATGCGGTGGCGTGCATTTTTTTGATATCGAACGGGCAAAAAAGGAGATGATTCTTTTATCAAAAAGCGGGGCACAGACGATAAAGCTGATGGATCGCACTTTTAATGCTAACCGCCAAAGGGCATATGAGATATTTGAATTTATTTTGAGCGAATACGGGCGGGAGATTCCATATGGGGTATGCTTCCACTTTGAGATTGCCGGGGATCTGCTTGATGAGAGGACGGTTGCCCTTCTTGCAACGGCTCCCCCGGGGGCTATCCAGTTTGAGATAGGAGTTCAGAGCTTCAACCCGAAAACGCTGCAAAGCATCAACCGCATAACCGATATCCAAAAGCTCAAGGAAAACATCCGGCGCATTCTTGAGGCGGGCAACATACACCTGCATATAGACCTTATTGCCGGGCTGCCTTATGAGGATAAGGAAAGCTTTATAAAAAGCTTTCACGCTGCCTATTATCTGAAGCCCCATATGCTGCAGCTTGGGTTTTTGAAGCTGCTTTACGGCGCGCCTATGCGTGAATATCCCGAAAAATTCCCCTGTGAGTATTCGGATATCCCGCCCTATGAGGTGCGGCAAACGCCTTGGCTTGCGAGGGAGGAGCTTGAGGAATTGCATATCGTTGAGCAGAGCCTTGATCGAATGTATAACAGCGGACGATTTCTCCGCACACTCAAATATCTTACAGAGGAATGTCGATTCACTCCTTATCGGCTTTTTTATGAGCTTGGCTCATATGTAAGAGAAAAGGGAAGTGGCACCCATTCTCTTGACGCATACACTACCCTTATTTTTTCCTATTTTTCCTCCTGTGAGGGGGTTGACCCTTCTCGCCTGCGTGACTGCATGGTCTGTGATCGGTTGGCTACCAATTCCTCAGGGATTCTGCCCCCCGTTTTGAGAAGGGCAGACCCTCTGCACAGAAAGATTAAACGGGAGCTTGAAGATCGGCATCCCCGCCCTCCCCGCCTGAAACGGGGAATGGCCCTTTTGTATTCGGAGCCTTGTGCGGTTTATGCGGACTATGATCACCCCGATCCCGTTACAGGCGAATATAAGCTCCAAAAATTTTACTATGATAAATAAAAACGCGGCAGGTCTCCAAAGCGGAGGCCTGCCGTTATTTTTGAGCTTAGCCTGAATTTTCCGACTTGTGCTCCGAGTTAAGCAGAATAACCTTATCATCCTCTAAAAGCAGAGTGTTGCCGGTGGGAACAATGAAATCGCTGCCCTCACGCTGAACCATCACAATCAGGCGGTCGTGAGGGAGATCCAGCTCCTTTACCTGCTTGTTTGCCCACGGATGACCTTTTGGAATGGTGAATTCAATAAGATCATGCCCGATTTCATCAAAATATACTTCTCCCCCAAGGACAATTCGGTCATTTTCTTCTATCGTTATATGTCCTCTGGGAACAACCGTTTTGCCGTTGCGAACAATTTTAGCAACGATAAAGTCAAAGGTGAGGTTAAGGTCCTTTACCTTAGTGCCTATTAAATTGCTGTTTGGGTGGATTTTAGTCTCTAAGAATCCGATTTCGGCTTTGTTTTGGTAGTAGTTGAAGGTCTTAAGAACGGTATCACTCGGATCAAGCATATCCCATTTTTTTGATGCAGGGGGCATTAGGGAGCCTTGAATCAGGGAGGAAAAGACACAGATGCCAAACACAATATGGTAAATGTCTATCGAAAATTCGGTACCCCCGCTTATAGCTAGAATTGCGAAGGCAATAGCGGCAGCGCCGCGGATGCCCGCAAGGGAAATAATGTTAAGCTGGTTGATCTTGAGGCGAAAGGGCAGCATGAGACCGTAGACGGTTGCCGGTCGTGCGATAACAGCCATAAAAACGGTGATAACAAAGGCTATCGGCATGGCATGAAGGAATTTTGTAAAGTCGGATAGCAGACCTAGGATAAAGAACAGACCGATCTGTATAATCTGAGTAAAGCCGTCAAAGAAAAATACAATATCACGCTTGCCTCTGAATTCTGTATTGCCGAGATAGATACCCAGAATATAGAGGGCAAGATAACCGTTGCCGCCGATAAGGTCTGTCGCGGAATAGGTGATAAGCATGGTAGAAACCATAAAGACCGCATAAAGCCCGTCTGCCTCAATCGGAAGCCATTTGATGACCTTTCTGATGATATACGCAAGGACAAAGCCCATAGCAATTCCAAAGGCTATCTGGAATAAAATCATAACCGGAGCAGATACATCGGAGCCGGTGATTAAGGCTAGAAAGACCATAGTCATTGTATATGCGGTGGGGTCGTTTGACCCGCTTTCAAGCTCAAGCAGCGGCGCTGTGTTGTACTTTAAGTTTAGGTTCTTTGAGCGCAGGATATTTGAGACGCTGGCATAGTCGGTGGAGCCGACAATGGAACCGATAAGCATGCCTTCCAGCATTTTAAACCCTAAAACATAATGTAGAAACAGACCGGTAATTAGTGCGGTGGCGACAACGCCAAAGGAGCTGAGGATAATAGCCTCTTTTGCAACCGGCTTTGCCATGTTCCAGTTGGTGCCAAAGCCGCCGTAGAACATGATGACCATGAGGGCAAAGGTAGAAAAGTTATATGAAAACTCGTAATCCTCGAATTTTATACCTACCGCACCGAATACAATCCCAAGCACAATGAACAGCAGAAGTGCAGGTATCCCGCGCTTGTTGGAAAAATGGATGGCAAAAAGTGCGAGGATAAAGATAATACCTATCATAAAATACTGCATGGAATGCTCCTTATCTATCGGGTTAATAACAGATTTTGACACAAACAGGTCATGTCAAATACATCAAACTTTTGTTATCTAATGGAATTCAGACCGGACATCATGGCAAACTGTCGGATTAACGGGTGATACATAGCCGGGCATTTTAGATTCTTTAACAGCAGATTTAGCCGTATCTCATTCATCATATGCTTATATCGGTCAAAATAGCCCTCAAGTCCGCTGTCAATGCTCTCCGCCAAGCATAGGGAGCTTTTTAATGCGTAGCTTATCCCTTCCGCCGAGCTTGGACTGATAGCTCCCGCTGCTTCCCCGATAAGGGTTGCGCCCTCAACCCCGCGGAAAAACTGTGAGAGCTTCTTAGGTCTGTAAATATATGCTCCCTCTCTTTTTACTTTGTTATCAAAATTAAAGCCGAGCGGTGCAAGCTTTTCTTTCAGTATCCGATACTTTTTTTCGGTATTATCCCTGGGCTTGAGAGCGGAGCCGAGCAACAGATAATTGTCCTTCGGTATTAGCCAGGAATAGAAATCGCTGATTTTTTCGTCAAAAATCGCTGTAAAATAGGGCATAGGGGAGGGGCATTCAAACCACTCCTGAATGGCGATGTATTTTTTCGGAGTTTCTCTATCCGTGCCGATAAGCCTCCTCAAATTTGAGGAGGCGCCGTCCGCGCCGATGATAATTCTGGTCTTTGCGGTTTTTTCCTCCCGGTTGTAATTATATTTTACTTCATATCCTCCCGATATACCGGTAAAGCTTTTGAAAAAGGCGGGAAATTGCTTATCGACGCTGCTTGAAATCAGGGAAACCATCCATCTGTCAAACTTTTCTCTATCCATATTGTAATAGAATCTCTGATAGAGCCGTTCAAGATTGTTTGTCAGGTCGATTGTTCGGACAGCGAAAAGCTGAGGATCAACCAAAATGTCCTTTGGTATGCCCAGTCCCAGCTTTGCTATCATTTTCTGCGCATCGGGAGCTAACAGCCCTCCGCAACACTTATGTACAAGGGGAGGGGAATTGATATTGTTAAGATCACGCTTGTCCAGTAATAAAACCTTATATTTATCTCCGATAAGTCGCGCGAGATTGGCACCGGCAGGTCCTGCCCCGATTATAATTATATCATACATGAATGAAATTGCCCCCAAATTTTGACTTTTTGTATCGACATGGCTTAATTGAAGGTTTTACAGGTTTTAATCGCTTTTATATTCCAGAATATCACCCGGCTGGCAGTCTAGTGCTTTGCATATAGCCTCCAGAGTTGAAAATCGGATAGCCTTTGCTTTGCCGTTTTTCAGTATAGAAATATTTGTCATTGTTATTCCGATCCTCTCCGAAAGCTCGGTGACGCTCATCTTTCTCTTAGCCAGCAGGACATCGATATTAACTATAATAGCCATAACAAATTCACCTCAGATCGTTAAATCGTTTTCCGATTTTAAAACAATGACATTCTGCAAAAGCCTGTTAAGAACAGAGGCAAACACCGAAATTACAAATGCGACGCCGGCAATCGCCGCTCCGACAAGCAAAAGACCGGGCGCATCCTCCTTTTTTGCTACTATATAGAAAAAAGGGAGACCCCCCAGAGCGCAGATAAAGAATTCTATAAGGGCGGCGCGGGTAATAATCTTAAGTGCCTTTACCGACAATTCTGAAAAGGCCCGGTCTGTATCGATATATCCCAGCAGCTTATAGGACTGATACAGCGCAATGAAGCATGGTATTGCTGCCGAACATATGCCGATAAACAAAATGTAAGATATAAGATAATATTCGGAGGATGGATTTGTTTTTATCGCTTGCCATGCCGTACCGCCGCAAATAGCAATAACTATTGCCCCCGCAATAAAGATAACCAAGCGCAATATCTTTGTTGAATAACCTTTCATTAGAAGCCCTCTATCGTTATATGATTTATCAATATGTTTATGATTATAGCAAAAAATTTATCCTTTTTCAATATATTTTTATCATTTTTCGATAAGAGCTTTAAATCAGAAATATTATTCGGATAAAGGGGATTTCAGCCGGCAAATATATTATAAAGGGGGCGGATACGATGATGCGGGAAGCCGTCGGCGGAACATAAGAGGGACAGGGTTTTTGCCGGATATCAATGATATAGCGTTTTTATGCTTTTGCTTTGATGGCAGAAGGATTTACACGGCAAAAAAACGCCTCCTATGATAGTTGATTCTATTCTACCATAAGAGGGCGGTTTTTATTGTCCGTTTTTATGGACCTCAGAATTCAATCTTCTTCTCGATATGAGCCTCAAGCTCGGCAATCGGTATGCGGATCTGCTCCATTGTGTCCCTGTCACGGACGGTAACGCAGCCGTCCTCCAGAGAATCGAAGTCGTAGGTGATGCAAATCGGGGTGCCGATCTCATCCTGACGGCGATAGCGCTTGCCTATAGAACCGGTTTCGTCGTAGTCTACCGAGAATTTTTTAATCAGCCCTTCATAAATCGCGAAGGCCTTGTCGGACAGCTTTTTGGAAAGGGGGAGTATCGCCGCTTTAAAGGGCGCGAGGGCGCCGTGCAGACGGAGAACGGTCCTCGTATCACCGTCGCCGAGGTCCTCCTCGTCATAGGCATCCACAAGGAAGGCGAGAGCGACGCGGTCGGCGCCGAGAGAGGGCTCGACAACATAGGGAATGTATTTTTCGTTTGTTTCCGGATCGAAGTATTCCATCGACTCACCGCTGTGCTTTGCGTGCTGGCTTAGGTCATAGTCGGTGCGGTCGGCAATACCCCAAAGCTCGCCCCAGCCGAAGGGGAAGAGGTATTCTATGTCGGTGGTAGCTTTGGAATAAAAGGAAAGCTCGTCGGGATCGTGGTCCCGCATACGGAGGTTCTCCGGCTTCATTCCGAGGTTGTAGAGGAAGTTGGTGCAATAATCCTTCCAGTAGGCGAACCATTCAAGGTCGGTGTCCGGCTTGCAGAAGAACTGCAGCTCCATCTGCTCAAATTCACGGGTACGGAAGATGAAGTTTCCGGGGGTAATTTCGTTACGGAAGGCCTTTCCGATCTGCCCGATGCCAAAGGGGATCTTCTTCCGGGTTGTGCGTGCCACGTTTTTAAAATTAACAAAGATGCCCTGTGCCGTCTCCGGGCGAAGATAAAGCTCGGAGGAGGAATCCTCGGTAACGCCCTGAAAGGTTTTAAACATCAGGTTAAACTTACGGATATCTGTAAAATCGTTGCTGCCGCACTTGGGACAGAGGATCTTGTTATCCTTAATAAAGGCCGCCATATCCTCGTAAGACCAGCCGGCGGGATTGACATTTCGGTTGTTTTGCGCGGAGAAATCCTCAATCAGCTTGTCGGCACGGTGGCGGGATTTGCAGGATTTGCAGTCCATCAGGGGATCGGAGAAGCCTCCCACATGTCCGGATGCCACCCAGATTTTCGGATTCATAATGATGGCGCTGTCCAGCCCCACATTGTAGCGGGATTCCTGCACGAATTTCTTCCACCAGGCGTTCTTTATGTTGTTCTTGAAAAGAACGCCAAGGGGACCGTAGTCCCAAGAGTTTGCAAGCCCCCCGTAGATCTCCGAGCCGCTGAAAACAAAGCCGCGGTTCTTGCAAAGGGCGGTGATTTTTTCCATAGTCTTTTGGGTATTGTTCATGTGTTTTTTCCGTTTCCCAGCGGCAACAGTAGTCGGTACTTTATTTTTCCGGCGATGAGGGATCCTTCCGCCGCTGTGGAATGATCCTGCCGTTTGATTTATCGATAAGCTGAATAATTTGCTATCGCTTGTTGAATATTGGGATTGAAATAGGTGACCCCCTGAATCTCCTTATACGATCCGGGATAGATTATTTCGCTGGTGGAGAATTCAGCGTACTTAAAGATTAATTCATAGTGGTTTTTCAGATCGTTAAGGGTAAAGTTGGTGTCAAAATAAGGTGAAATTTCCTCATACATTGTAAAGATGCGGTTCATATATACGACGTTTGTCATCTTGGCGATAATGGCGCGCAGGAATGAGACGCCGGTTTTCAGCCTTGAATGAACCCCGGTTGTGTAGTTGTTATAGCGGAGCAGCTGGAGAGCCTGATCGCCGTTCAGCCTTTTTGTGCCCGCCTTAAGAGAAATATGCAAATTTTGCACAGGGTCGGTGTAGTGCATATCAACAGGAACGGTATAGGTGATCCCGTTTATAAGATCGATGGCCTTTGCCAGCCCCTTAATATCGGCAACGACATGATAGTCTACACTAAGACCGGTGACGGCATGAATCATGCTGCAGAAATAATCAAAGCCCTCATCCTGATACAGCTCACCGATGGTGGTTTGGGCGCCGCCCGCATCTACCAGCATATTCGGTGGGATAGCGGTGAACATGAAGGCTTGGTTCTCCTTGCTGATGCGCATCATAATAATGGTGTCGGGGGAGATGCGGCGGTAGCGTATGGAATTGAAGCCTGCGCTTGAATTAGGATCAAGGGTGAACCGCTTGAATTTTGGATACATGACGGCAATGTCCGGGTTGTAATCGTGAAGTATGTCCGGCTGATAGTCGGTGCCTATCAAAAGCACATTAAAGGAATCACCTTTAATCACTCCGGGGTCAGTAGGCTCATCTCCGGTGCCGGTATCTGTAGTTTCGTCGGGGTTACCCTGTTGGCCGGAAAAGGGATCAAAATTGCCAACAACATAAGTAGAGAGTAAAAAGGCTATGGCCCCGAAAATTACAAGGGATAAAAAAAATGAAATAAGAAAATTTCTTACTGAAATCGGCATATTCAAAACTGAATTCACATACCTGAGAGAGCTGCCGTAGGCAGGCCCCGCCTGTTGTGAACTCTCCTTTCATCCGAATTAATGACAGATGACATCTGGTATCTATTATATATCATACGGGTTAATTTTTCAAGTAGGATTTGTATTTTAAAGGCAGGGGCGGGGGAGGAGGAAAAGCAGTGGGGGAAACTTATAATTTTGACAGAGTTCGACTTTTTTCTTCATTTATAATATATATATATATCAGGCAGGAGAGGGGACTTAATATTCTCCTTAGAATTTTATCCCGGAAAACGAAAAATTTATAAATTAGCACTTGACAAATTGAGATTTTAATGCTAAAATAGTAAACTGCATTATAATTGCTTGTCCTATGACGATTTTTTATCTTTATGTCATCTTATACAGATAATAGAGTTGGATTTTATACAACTTGCATTACTTATCCCAAGGCTTTGAGAAAAACTAATAATATGTTTTTAATTTTATTCAGTAAATTATTTGTTAATTTATAATTAACGCTTCGGTATCCCATTCGATACCGCTGTCCTCGCCCGAACAGGGGCCTTATTTTCTGTTCGGTACAATTTAATTACATTGAATGGAGTGATTGCACACATGCTCAAACCTCAGAAACTCGGAAACAACATAAGAATGAGCTTTTCAAGAATCGATGATGCCTTAGAGATGCCCAATCTTATTGAGGTGCAAAAAAAATCTTTCAAATGGTTTCTTGAAGAAGGGCTGATGGAGGTTTTGCGCGATGTTTCACCGATTGTTGATTATTCCGGGAATCTTGCGATAGAATTTGTCTCATTTTCGATTGATTCCAAGCCCCAGTATCCTATTGAGGAATGCAAGGATCGTGACGTCAACTATTCCGCTCCCCTTAAGGTCAATGTAAGGCTTACCAACAAACAGACGGGCGAGGTTAAGCAATCTGAGATTTATATGGGTGACTTCCCCCTTATGACCGAGAATGGCACCTTTATTATTAATGGCGCCGAGAGGGTGATTGTTTCCCAGATTGTACGTTCTCCGGGCATTTATTATTCCTCGGCAATTGACAAAACCGGCAAGCATACCTACAGCACGACGGTTATCCCCTACAGAGGCGCGTGGCTTGAGTATGAGACCGATGCCAATGACATTTTTTATGTAAAAATAGATAAAACCAGAAAGATTCCGATCACCGTTCTTATCCGCGCCCTCGGTGTGGAGTCGGACGAGGAGATCATCTCCATGTTCGGCAACACTCCCATGATCTTGGCTACCATCGAGAAGGATGATACCAAGCGGGAGGCTGTTGAAAACAAAACCAGCTTTGGTGAGGAGGCTCTCAAGGAAATCTACAGAAAGCTCAGACCCGGCGAGCCCCCCCTGATTGAGAGCGCGCAAATCCTTATCAACAATTTATTCTTCGATTCCAAAAGATATGACCTTGCCGCGGTCGGTCGTTATAAATATGATAAAAAGCTTGCTATCGGTCGCAGAATCGAGGGGCATAAGCTGACACGTCCGGTTATCAGTCCGGTAACAGGTGAGCTGCTTTACGAGGCGGGCACCTATGTGAGCCGGGAAATCGGTGAGAGGATTGAATATGCCGGTGTCAACGAGGTTTATCTTGCCGTGGAGGGCGTCGGAGAGCTGAAGGTCTTTTCCAACAGCACTATCGTTCCGGAGAGCCTGCTCGGATATGATTTAAAGGATTGCGGCATCAATGAAAAGGTGAAGTTTTCCGTCCTGCTTGAGATTCTTGAGGAGAGCGGCGGAGATGCCGAGCAGGTGAAGGAGTTGGCAAAACGCCGCATCGCCGAGCTCTGTCCCAGACATATTACAAAGGACGATATTTTCGCTTCTATCAACTATCTTGTCTGTCTTGCCTACGGTATCGGAAACGTTGATGACATCGATCATCTGGGCAACCGTCGTATCCGCTGTGTCGGCGAGCTTTTGCAGAATCAGCTGCGTATCGGTCTTTCCCGTATGGATAAGATCGTTAAAGAGCGCATGACTATACAGGACGATGAGGATCTCACCCCTCAGTCATTGATTAATATTCGCCCTGTTGTTACCTCAATTCGTGAGTTTTTCGGCTCATCGCCCCTGTCCCAGTTTATGGATCAGGCCAATCCTTTGGCCGAGCTGACACACAAGCGGCGCCTTTCGGCGCTTGGTCCGGGGGGGCTGTCCCGTGACCGTGCCTCCTTTGAGGTTCGTGACGTTCATTATACTCATTATGGAAGAATGTGCCCGATCGAGACCCCTGAGGGACCGAATATCGGACTTATTTCCTATCTTGCCACCTATGCCCGTATCAATGAATATGGCTTTATTGAGGCGCCTTATCGCCGTGTTGATCAGGAAACGGGGGTTGTCACCGACGAGATCGTTTATATGACCGCAGACGTTGAGGACGACTATATCGTTGCCCAGGCCAATGAGCCCCTGGATGAAAACAACCGTTTTGTCAACCGTCGGGTCATTGTTCGGGAAAAGAATGAGATTATCGAGGTAGATAGCTCAAAGGTTAACTTTATGGACGTTTCCCCGAAGATGATCGTCTCGGTTGCCACGGCCATGATCCCCTTCCTTGAAAACGATGACAACTCCCGTGCCCTTATGGGATCTAATATGCAGAAGCAGGCCGTTCCCCTTCTTGTGCCCGAGTCTCCTATTATCGGAACGGGCATGGAATATAAGGCTGCTGTTGACTCCGGTGTTCTGGTTATAGCAAAGGAGTCGGGCTATGTGGAGAGGATAACCGCAGACGAGATTGTTATCAGTTGCGACAACGGGCGCAGGGATACCTATAATCTCATTAAATTCAAGCGTTCAAATCAGGGCACCTGCATTAATCAGCGCCCGATTGTTACTAAAAACCAGCGGGTTGAAAAGGGAGAGATTATTGCCGACGGACCCTCCACCGACAACGGCGAAATTTCCCTTGGCAAAAACGTTTTGGTCGGTTTTATGACATGGGAGGGCTACAACTACGAGGACGCCGTTCTTTTGAATGAGCGGCTCGTCCGGGAGGATGTCTATACCTCCTTGCATATCGAGGAGTATTCTCATGAGGCCCGTGATACAAAGCTGGGGCCGGAGGAGATTACCCGCGAGGTTCCCAACGTCGGTGATGATGCCCTGAAGGATCTTGACGCCGACGGCATCGTAAAGATCGGAACCGAGGTTCGGGCAGGTGACATTCTTGTTGGAAAGGTTACTCCTAAGGGAGAAACCGAGCTTACAGCCGAGGAGCGTCTTCTCAGAGCTATTTTCGGCGAGAAGGCTCGTGAGGTGCGGGATACCTCCCTCCGCCTCCCCCACGGTGAGTCGGGTATAGTTGTTGATGTTAAGGTCTTCTCCAGGGAGAAAGCCGACGAGCTGCCTCCGGGTGTAAACAAGGTCGTACGTGTCTATATCGCCCAGAAACGCAAGATTTCCGTGGGTGACAAGATGGCGGGACGCCATGGAAACAAGGGTGTTGTTTCCCGTATTCTTCCGCCGGAGGATATGCCCTTTTTGCCGGACGGCACACCCCTTGATATTGTGCTCAATCCTCTGGGCGTTCCTTCCCGTATGAATATCGGTCAGGTTCTTGAGGTGCATCTCGGGCTTGCCGCAAAAAAGCTTGGTTGGAAGATTATGACCCCGGTTTTTGACGGCGCCAATGAGATGGATATTGTCGAGTGTCTTAAAATGGCGAATTTGCCCGAAAACGGGAAAACAATTCTGTATGACGGACGTACGGGCGAGCCCTTTGACAATCCTGTCACCGTCGGCTATATGTATTATCTTAAGCTGCATCATTTGGTTGATGATAAGATACACGCGCGTTCAACCGGTCCTTATTCCCTTGTAACTCAGCAGCCTCTCGGTGGCAAGGCCCAGTTTGGCGGTCAGCGATTCGGCGAGATGGAGGTCTGGGCGCTTGAGGCATATGGCGCCGCCTACACCCTTCAGGAAATACTCACTGTTAAGAGTGACGACGTGACCGGTCGTGTCAAAACCTATGAGGCTATCGTCAAGGGGCAGAACATCCCCACGCCGGGCATCCCCGAGTCCTTCAAGGTGTTGGTTAAAGAGCTTCAGTCTCTGGCTCTTGATGTCCGGGTGCTGGATAAGCACGGCAATGAAATCGAGCTTTCCGATCTCGATGACAACGATTATGAGCCGCATCATTATGTTGTCAACGAAGAGGATACAAGCGAGGATGAGAGCGGCGATGATGACATCAGTGAGGAAGATGTGGGCGAGAGCGTTGAAACCAACGATCTTTACGATTCCTACACCGACGAGGATGTTGACAACGATGACCTTGCGGATGACGCGTTCGATTATTCGGACAGCGATGACGATGACAGACTTGATGTCTAGCGGTTACACTTTGCCGACCGAGGACCGTGCGTGGGCATTACCCGCGCACGGACGGTGAAAATTTAATGGAGAGGAATTTCCCCTCTGTACTACAAGATGGGGAGTTATGAATATTGCCGATGGAACGAAATGTATTTGATTCTATTAGAATAGGCTTGGCATCTCCCGAAATGATCAGAAGCTGGTCGAAGGGTGAGGTGAAAAAGCCCGAGACGATCAACTACCGCACGCTGAAAGCCGAGCGGGACGGTCTTTTCTGTGAGCGTATATTCGGTCCCTCAAAAGACTGGGAGTGTCTTTGCGGAAAGTATAAGCGCGTACGGCACAAAGGAAAGATTTGTGAGAAGTGCGGCGTTGAGGTTACCACAAAGAAGGTTCGCAGAGAGCGCATGGGGCATATCGAGCTTGCCGCCCCTGTATCCCATATCTGGTACTTCAGAGCCATCCCGTCAAGAATGGGACTTCTTTTGGATATTTCCCCCCGCCTGCTTGAGCGAGTCCTGTATTTCGCTCAATATATAGTAATTGATCCCGGTTCCACCCCCCTTATGAAAAAACAGCTCCTTAAAGAGTCGGAATATCGCAGTATGTATGAGCGATATGAAAACGATTTTAAGGTGGGTATGGGCGCCGAGGCCATAAAAGAGCTCCTTATGGAGATCGACCTTGATGAGCTGTCCGCTCAATTGAAGGCGGAAATGCAGACGGCCAGCGGGCAGAAAAAAATCCGGCTGATCAAGCGTCTTGAGGTTGTGGAGGCCTTTCGCAAGTCGGGCAACCGCCCGGAGTGGATGATTTTAGATGTTATACCGGTTATTCCGCCGGAAATTCGTCCGATGGTACAGCTGGACGGCGGTCGCTTTGCCTCCTCTGACCTGAATGACCTCTATCGCCGTGTGATCAACAGAAACAATCGGTTAAAGCGCCTGCAGGAGCTGCGCGCTCCCAATATAATTATCCGCAATGAAAAGCGTATGCTGTAGGAAGCGGTGGACGCCTTGATTGACAACGGACGGCGGGGAAAGCCGGTAACCGGTCCGAACAACCGCCCCTTGAAATCCCTTTCCGAGATGCTCAGAGGAAAGCAGGGACGCTTCCGCCAGAACCTTCTCGGCAAGCGTGTTGACTATTCCGGCCGTTCGGTTATCGTTGTCGGTCCCGAGCTGAAGCTCTATCAGTGCGGTCTGCCGAAGGAAATGGCTCTTGAGCTTTTCAAGCCCTTTGTTATGAAGCGCCTTGTGGAAACCCAGAAGGCCTCTAATATAAAAGAAGCTAAAAAGAAGGTTGACAAGGTCAACAATGAGGTGTGGGACGCCCTTGAAAATGTGATTAAGGAGCATCCTGTCCTGCTTAACCGTGCCCCCACCCTCCACAGACTCTCGATTCAGGCCTTTGAGCCGGTTTTGGTTGAGGGAAGAGCCATTAAGCTCCACCCCTTGGTATGTACCGCCTTTAACGCCGACTTTGACGGTGACCAGATGCCGGTGCACGTACCTCTTTCGGCAGAGGCACAGGCGGAGGCGCGTTTTCTGATGCTTTCTGCCAATAACCTCCTGAAGCCGGTGGACGGTCGTGCCGTAACCATTCCGTCCCAGGATATGGTTCTCGGCTCGTTCTACCTCACTATAGTACGAGAGGATTCTCTCGGTGCAGGTAAGACCTTCCGCGATTTTAACGAGGCCGTCATGGCCTATGAGAATAAACAGCTCAGCCTTCATGCTCCGATTTATGTCAGGGCTACCAGAGAGGTTGACGGCGAGCTTCGTTCAAAGATTATCAAATGTACTCTTGGGCGCATGATCTTTAACAATCAAATCCCCCAGGACCTCGGCTTTGTGGATAGAAGCGACCCTGAAAAGATGTTTGACCTTGAGGTTGATTTTGTAACCACAAAGAAGGAATTGAGCGAGATCGTTGACCGTTGCATCAAGATGAAGGGTCTTTCGGTTGCCGCCAGGGTTTTGGATAACATTAAGGCAATGGGCTTT
This sequence comes from Clostridiales bacterium, assembly GCA_012519315.1. GTDB lineage: Bacteria > Bacillota > Clostridia > Oscillospirales > CAG-272 > JAAYQM01. The sequence goes on from JAAYQM010000043.1 coordinate 32,477, forward strand.
AAATACTCTACAGAGAGCGGTATCTCCATCTCGGTTTATGATATGACAATACCTCCGGAAAAGGAGAGCCTGATTAAGGAGGCTGAGGCAAAGGTTTTGAAGATTACTCAGCACTTCCATCGCGGTATGCTTTCCGAGGAGGAGCGGTATGCGAATGTTATTAAGATTTGGGAACAAACAACCAATGAAGTGACCGCCGCTTTGCAGAGGAATCTTAACAAGGATAACGACATCAAGATGATGATCGACTCCGGCGCACGAGGCAACACCAACCAGATGCGTAAGCTTGCCGGAATGCGCGGTCTTATGTTTGCCACAAGCGGTAAGACGATGGAAATCCCGATTAAATCCAACTTCCGCGAGGGACTCAATGTGATTGAGTACTTCATAGGCGCCCGCGGATCTCGTAAGAGCCTTTCGGATACGGCGCTGCGTACCGCCGACTCCGGATACCTTACACGCCGTCTTGTTGATGTTTCACAGGATGTGATCATCCGTGAGGCGGACTGCGGAACCGACGAGGGAATCTGGGTATCGGATATCACCGACGGCAGCGATATTATCGAGCCGTTGAGGGACAGACTGATCGGTCGCTTTACCATCCATGATATAATAGATCCGCAAACGGGCGAGCTTATTGCCCCGAAGGGGACCATGCTGGATGAAAAGATGGTGAAAAAGATCATCGCCTGCGGCATTGAAAAGGTCTATATTCGCTCTATTCTGCGCTGCCGTGCAAAGCGTGGAATCTGCGCCCGCTGCTACGGCTCCGACCTTGCGTCGGGTCAGCCGGTTAATGTGGGGGAGGCGGTTGGTATCATTGCCGCCCAGTCGATCGGAGAGCCCGGCACACAGCTTACTATGCGTACCTTCCATACCGGAGGTGTTGCGGGAGCGGATATCACCCAGGGTCTGCCCCGTATCGAGGAGCTGTTTGAGGCGCGCCGTCCCAAAAAAACTGCCGTTATCTCGGAGGTTAACGGAACTGTTTCACTCCAGGATGACAAGCGTATGCGTCATATCGTCATTAAGGATTCCTCCAGAGAAGAGGATACTGTTTATCAGATTCCGTACGGCATGAGAATCATTGTTGCCGACGGCGAGTTTGTCACCCGCGGTCAGCCCCTGACCGAAGGGTATATGAACCCCTCCGACATCCTGAAAATCAGCGGTCTTGAGGCTGTTTACGACTATATTATCCGCGAGGTGCAGCGTGTTTACCGTATCCAGGCGGTTGAGATCAACGATAAGCATATCGAGATTATCGCCCGTCAGATGACCCGAAAGGTCCGCGTGGAGGATCCGGGAGACACTGCGCTCCTTGTCGGATCCCTTGTGGATATAAATGAGTTTGAGTCCGAAAACGAGGCAATTCAGGCACGGATAGATGCCGGAGAGAGGGATCTTTGCCTTGCCACATCCTCGCCGGTGCTGCTCGGTATCACCAAGGCCTCCCTGCTTACCGAATCCTTCCTGTCTGCCGCCTCCTTCCAGGAGACAACAAAGGTTCTTACCGAGGCTGCCATTAAGGGCAAGGTGGATCACCTCCTCGGACTTAAGGAAAATGTTATCATCGGCAAGCTGATTCCCGCCGGAACCGGCCTTGAGTTCTACCGCAACGTCGAAGTTGTGCCCGTCGCCAAGCTTGAATCAAAGGAAGGGGAGGCGGCTGCCGAGGGGCTTGCACTTGCAGAGGAAAATGCCCTTGAATCGGCGCGCGTATAAAGCCCTGTCCTCGGGAGGGTGACTGAAAGGTCACCCCCCGGGATAATATCGGGGATAAAAACGCGATTTCGACCTTTGTTCGGAATATATTGCTTTTCCCAATTGCAAGGGACAGAGAATAATTGTGCTTGACAAATGGGAATTATTAATGATATAATATGATGTCGCATTTTATGCGGCTAGGTTGTTTTGCGCAGTTTTGCAGCACATCCGAAAATGATACGAACCCTTTTTTTATAATTTTTTACAAAGTTATAGAAAAGGTAAAGTATAAACATTTATAATTACAGAAAAGGAGGGAAGACATGCCAACCTTTAACCAGCTTGTTAAAAAAGGGCGGACAAAATCGGTGTATAAATCTAAGGCACCCGCATTGCAAAGGGGCTTTAACACCCTGACTAATGCACCTACCGAACACAGTTCTCCCCAAAAAAGAGGCGTATGTACAAAGGTTACCACAACAAGCCCGAAGAAGCCGAACTCTGCGCTTCGTAAGATCGCAAGAGTAAGACTTACAAACGGGGTTGAAGCGACAGCCTACATTCCGGGTATCGGCCACAATCTTCAGGAACACTCTGTTGTTCTGATAAGAGGCGGAAGAGTTCGCGACCTTCCCGGTGTACGCTACCACATTATTCGTGGTGCTCTTGACGCTCAAGGAGTTGCCAAGCGTATGCAGGGTCGCTCCAAATACGGCGCAAAGCGCCCAAAATAAGATGAGGCTTACCGTATTTTAAAATACGGACGTTTGTGCCGTCAGCGCTGTAACCTGCAACTGTAAATATAAATGTTTATATGTCTACAAGTTTCACACGCATCCGACGAGCACTTGCGAAAGAAGTCTTTCGAGTACCTGTGATATCATTACTATATTGGTGAAGGAGGGAAGAACAGTGCCAAGAAGAAGCAAAATAGCAAAAAGAGATGTGCTGCCCGATCCGCTGTACAATTCAAAACTTGTCACAAAGCTGATTAACAACATTATGTATGATGGCAAGAAAGGTATTGCACAGAAGATCGTTTATGATGCCTTTGCGATAGTTGAGGCGAAGGTTGGGCAGAATCCTCTGGAGGTTTTTGTAGAGGCTCTTGACAACGTCATGCCTCAGCTTGAGGTAAAGGCGCGCCGCGTCGGTGGTTCCACCTATCAGGTTCCGCTGGAAGTAAGACCCCAGAGACGCCAAACACTCGGCCTGCGCTGGATGACAAACTATTCCAGATTGCGCGGCGAGAAAACAATGGCCGAGAGATTAGCCGCCGAAATCATTGATGCTAAAAATGGAGCAGGCGGAGCATTTAAGAAAAAAGAAGAAACGCACAGAATGGCTGAGGCTAACAAGGCCTTTGCACATTACAGATATTGATTCGACAATCGATCTGTTTGTAGCATGCACAAAGCCCCCGTTCCTTGAAAGGAGACAGATTTAATGCCAAGGGAATACCCACTTGAGCAAACCCGTAATATCGGCATTATGGCTCACATTGATGCCGGAAAAACTACAACTTCCGAAAGAATTTTGTTCTATACAGGAAAGACGCACAAACTCGGCGAAGTGCACGAGGGCGCTGCGACTATGGACTGGATGGAGCAGGAGCAGGAGCGTGGTATTACTATCACATCGGCTGCCACCACCTGTTATTGGAAAGACAATAGAATCAATATAATCGACACACCCGGTCACGTGGACTTTACCGTTGAGGTTGAGCGTTCTCTACGAGTGCTGGACGGATCGGTAACCGTTTTTTGTGCCAAGGGCGGTGTCGAGCCTCAGTCTGAAACCGTATGGAGACAGGCTGATAAATACGGAGTTCCGCGTTTGGCCTATATCAACAAAATGGACATAACAGGCGCAGATTTCTTCCGTGTTGTCGATATGATCAAAAACCGGCTTGGTGCCAGAGCTGTGCCGATTCAGCTCCCGATTGGAAAAGAGGATAAATTTCGTGGCATTATCGACCTCATTGAAATGGAAGCGGATGTCTATTATGATGATCTAGGCAAGGATATGCGCATTGAGCCTGTTCCGGAAGATATGAAGGAAATGGCCGAGGCATACCGTGCCGAGCTTATTGAGGCAGTTGCTGAAACAGACGAGGATCTCTTTGAAAAGTACTGCAACGGCGAGGAATTTACAATCGAAGAGTTGAAAAAAGCGATCAGAAGTGCTACAATAGCAAATAAGATCGTACCGGTTATCTGCGGCACCTCTTATAAGAATAAGGGTGTTCAGAAGCTGCTTGATGCTATCGTCGATTATATGCCTTGTCCCACCGATATCCCCGCTATCAAGGGTATTGATCCCGTCAGCGGTGAGGAGGGTGAGAGACATTCGGACGATAACGAGCCTTTCTCCGCTCTCGCATTCAAGATTATGACCGACCCGTTTGTGGGAAAACTCTGCTTTTTCAGAGTTTATTCCGGTTGTGTCCGGTCGGGATCAACCGTTTACAACTCGTCAAAAAATTCAAGAGAGCGTTTCGGGCGCATCCTTAAGATGCACTCCAATGAGCGTAGAGATATCGATGCCTGCTATGCGGGAGACATTGCCGCCGTTGTCGGCGTTAAAAATGTCAGCACAGGTGACACCTTCTGTGATGAAAAAGCACCGATTATTCTCGAGTCGATGGAGTTCCCGGAGCCTGTTATTCGAGTAGCTATTGAACCGAGGACCAAGGCCGGTCAGGAAAAGATGGGGATCGCTCTTTCAAAGCTTGCTGAGGAAGATCCGACCTTCCGTTCTTATACCGATGACGATACCGGTCAGACCATTATTGCCGGAATGGGTGAATTGCACCTTGAGATTATTGTTGACCGTCTTCTCCGGGAGTTTAAGGTAGAAGCCAACGTCGGCAAGCCTCATGTTGCATACAAGGAGACCATCCGCAAGAGTGTTGAGCAGGATACCAAATATGCCCGTCAGTCCGGCGGTAAGGGTCAGTACGGTCATGTCAAGATTCTTATCGAGCCTAACGAGCCGGGTAAGGGATATGAGTTTATCAACAAAATCACGGGCGGTGTTATTCCGAAGGAGTATATCGGTCCGGTAGATGCCGGTATTCAGGGCGCCATGCAGGCGGGAGTGCTGGCAGGATATAATGTCGTTGACGTAAAGGTCACCCTTTATGACGGCTCATATCATGAGGTTGACAGCTCGGAGATGGCCTTTAAGATTGCCGCATCAATTGCATTCAAGGAAGCTATGCGTCGTGCCGACCCGGTGTTGACCGAGCCGATTATGAAGGTTATTGTTACCGTTGCGGACGAGTATATGGGAGATGTTATCGGCGATCTGAACTCTCGTCGCGGACAGATTATCAGCATGGATCCTGTTGCAGGCGGTCAGGCGATCACTGCCCATGTTCCGCTGTCTGAGATGTTCGGTTATGCCACCACTCTTCGCTCTAAAACCCAGGGACGCGGTACCTATTCTATGGAGCCCAGTCATTTTGCGGAGGTTCCGAAGTCGATCCAGGATACAATTATTCAATCCAGAGGGAACTAATAATAATACAAATTCGGCATAAGCTGAAAATTGAAAATATGGATTTAGAAATCAATTAACTTAGGAGGATATTAGAAATGGCAAAGCAAAAATTCGAAAGAACGAAACCCCATGTAAATATCGGTACTATCGGTCACGTTGACCATGGCAAGACGACTCTTACCGCAGCTATAACCAAGACCCTGGCCCTCGCTAGCGAGCAGAACGAATTCCTTGCATACGATCAGATCGATAACGCACCGGAGGAAAAGGCAAGAGGTATTACAATCAATACCCGCCATGTTGAGTATCAGACCGAGAGCCGCCACTATGCACACGTGGACTGCCCCGGGCACGCCGACTATGTTAAAAACATGATCACCGGTGCTGCTCAGATGGACGGTGCCATCCTTGTTGTTGCAGGAACTGACGGTCCTCTCCAGCAGACCCGCGAGCACGTTCTGCTTGCTCGTCAGGTTGGCGTTCCCGCAATCGTTGTATTTATGAACAAGTGTGATCTGGTTGATGACCCCGAGCTTCTCGACCTCGTTGAGATGGAAATTCGTGACCTTCTCTCCGAGTACGACTTCCCGGGCGACGATACCCCTGTTATCAGAGGTTCTGCAAGAGATGCTCTGACCTCCACCAATACCGATACCACACAGCCCGAATATCAGCCCATCCTTGAGCTTATGCAGGCTGTTGACAGCTTTATTCCCACTCCTGACAGAAAGAGCGACATGCCCTTCCTTATGCCTGTTGAGGA
>JAAYQM010000044.1 GCA_012519315.1 Clostridiales bacterium
TCCTCTGGTAGGTCGGCGTTCGGACGATACCGGGCGCATTCGTCTTCTCTGTGCCCATGCGGATCTTAATTCCCCTGTTTCCAGATATTGTCCCCTGTCTGTCAAGGATCTGACCGATTTTGGGCTTGACTATGCCGCTCTTGGGCATGTGCATGTTACAACGGGCATTGACCGTTCCGGCGATACCTATTATGGCTACAGCGGCTGCCCTGAGGGGAGAAGCTTTGATGAGCCGGGGGTTGGCGGCGCTTATTTCGTTACTATCCAGTCGGAGGAGGGAAAGCGGGACATTAAGGTTAATCGGGTGAGCTTTTCACGCCGCCGGTACGAGACAGAGCGTATTGACCTTTCGGGTGTCTCACTTTTGGAGGAGGCGGCAGCCAGACTGTCTGCAAGGATCAATCAGAAAAAGTATGGAAAGAATACCCTTTTGAGGGCAATTTTTGAGGGGGTTGTTTCTCCCGATTTCGGTGGGCTTGAACGTTTGTCCGAGCAGTTTGATGACAACCTGTTTATGCTTGAGGTGATAGACAGAACACTGCCTATATTTGACGGCGCACGGCTTTCCGGTGACATGACGGTGCGTGGGGAAATATATCGATACCTTCTCCCCCTTATGGAATAAGGAGACGAGCGGGAGAGGGAGGTTGCGGCCTTGGCGCTGCGCTACGGTCTGGCCGCTCTTGACGGTCATAATATCACCGATTATTAAAGGGGAGAGTCCCCGATTTTGGTTATGAATCAATTCTCAATAACAAGGAGAATGTTATGCGTATCGAGACGATTAATATAGACAGTTTTGGCAGCCTTTCGGGTGTCACCCTGGCCTTTAACGACGGAATCAATATCATCGAGGGGCCTAACGAGTCGGGCAAGAGCACAATCTCCGCCTTTATCAAATTTATGTTGTACGGGGTTAGCGGCAGGGCTGTTGAGGGCGCTATTTCCGAGCGAAAGCGTGTTATAAATTGGTCAGGCAACGTTGCAAAGGGGAGCATGATCATTAATCATGATTTCAATAGATATCGCATCGAGCGGACTCTTAGCGTTTATACAGAGGGTCCCCGGGAGAGCGTGCGGGAATCGGTGGAGATTATCGATCTTGCTACAAATTCAAGCTGCTTTAAGGGGCAGATCCCCGGAGAGGTCTTTCTTGGTGTGAGTGAAAAGGTGTTTGTAAGCACCGCATATTTTCGGCAGCTTTCCGATACGGGGATAGATGCCGCCGAGATGAACAACGCTATTGAAAATATGCTTTTTTCCGCCGATGAGACGGTCAATACAAAAAAGGCACTTGATAAGCTGGATGCCGCCCGTCGCATGCTTTTTTATAAAAACGGCAAAGGGGGCGCAATATATGAAAACAAACTCGAGCTGGAGCAAAAGAAAAAGCAGCATGATGAAGCAAAGCGCACCAATGAGGATATTTTTGCGACAGAGGGCATCCTTGCCGAAAAAACGAACCAGTACAATGAGCGGAAGACTTACATAGATGAGCTGCGAAGAAAAAAGACCGCCGTTGAGCTTTATAATGCTCTCAAGCAGTTTGACCGGCTTCATCGACAGGAGGAGTCGGTTTCCGTGCTTGATGCCGAATATGATCGTCTGCGTGAGGAAAGGGGGCACAACGGCTTTTTGCCTGATAGCGCCTATGTTGACGACTTGCGCCAGCTTGAGCATCGCATAGCCTCAACCTCCCTTGAAGTATCAAAAAAGGAAACTGAGCTGTCCCGTCTGAAATATGAGTCGGGGGAGCTTTCAAAGCAGCTTGAGATTTTAGCTGAGATAGAGGAGCGGGGGGGAGCGGATGCCGTTTTAAAGGAATATGACGGCGCCCTTTTGTCCGCTCGCAGCTATAAGGTTTTTGGCTTTGTTATGCTGTTGCTTTCGGCTCTTATTGGTGCCGGCGGATATATCCTTTCTCTTTTGGTTCGGGCACCTTGGGCAAGGCTGCTCCCCGTCGGACTTGTAGTTCTGCTTTTATCGGGCATGATTACTTTCTTCTTTGTTTCGCATAAAAACAAAAGACTGGCAAAGGAAATATCCGAGAAATTCGGGGCGACCGGCGGACAGGAGCTTCGTGCCATCTTTAATAAATGCTTTGAGGATAAGCAAAGGCTTTCCGATCATCAAAAGGAGCTTTCGTTGGTCCGTGAGCAGCTGGATGAATTGGAAAGTCAGCAAACACAGTATAAGGAACAGCTTGATGCCAGGCTGGCCGAGATGGGCATTCGCCTTGAAAATCACACTCGGGAGGTTATTGTCGGGGCTATTTCTCGGTGCGAGGAAATAAGTCGGGCGGCCGACCAGATTTTGCGCAGACTTGAGGCGGCAAAAGAGGCGATGCTTGCAACCGCCGAGAGGCTGGCGCATCTCGACGAGAATAAGATACGGGCAGAGATTGCCGAATTTGATCCGGCGGAGCTTGAGAAAATTAATATTTCAGAGCTAAATCGTGATTTGAAGCTGAATGAATCTCAGATGGAATCTATCAATAAAAAGATTCGAGATCTCAGCAGTAAGCTGGCCGCTCTGAACGCAACGGCCGACGATCCTGTGCGCATAGCGGCACAGATTACCGAGCTTGAAAGAAAAATAGAAAAGGACACCTTGCGTCACGATGCTTATGTCCTGGCCAGCGAGGCTATTAAAAATTCGGGAGAGAGCCTACGCAAGCGTATATCCCCCAGCTTGTCCGACTATGCCTGCAAAATGATTTCGGCTATGACCGACGGCAAATATCGCACAATCGGGGTTGATGGTCAGCTTGAGATGACCTTTGAGAGTGACGGCGGAACTCGCAGCCTTGATTATTTGAGTGCGGGTACCCGCGACCTTGCTTATATCGGGCTTCGCCTTGCTTTGATAGATTTGCTTTTCCGTGAAGGCACCCCACCCCTTATGTTTGATGAGAGCTTTTCCCATCAGGACAACGACCGTGCCTCCCGCCTGTTCAAGCTGCTTTATCTGCTTTCAACCGAAGGGCAGCAGAGCATCATCTTCACCTGCCACGACAGGGAGGGCAAACTTGCCGCGCGCATGGGGAATGTGAAGCTGATAAAACTTGGTTGACAGAAGAATAATTGTATTATAAAAATTATATGTTTAATTAAATTGGAGATGTCCATATCCATGGTTCACAATCTATTCAGCAAAACTGTCCCCCGTCCTCCTTTAATCCTTGCCCCCATGGCAGGAGTTACCGATTATGCCTTTCGTCTGATATGCAAAGAAATGGGAGCAGATTATCTTGTGTCCGAAATGGTTTCGGCAAAGGCGGTCTGTTACGGGGACAAAAAGACAATTCGCTTAACGCGTATAACGGCAGAAGAGGCGCCTATGGCGATACAGCTTTTTGGGAGCGAGCCTCGGATTATTGCGAGGGCAGCGGCTATTATTGCTGAACAATGTGAAAAGGGACAAAATACCGTTCCCCCGTCGGCATTTGATATTAATATGGGTTGCCCTGTTAACAAAATCGTCAGCAATGGGGAGGGAAGCGCCCACATGAAAAATCCCGTTCTTGTGGGGGAGATTATCAGCGAAACGGTGAAGGCTACAAATATTCCCGTTACTGTGAAGATAAGGTCCGGCTGGGATGCCGATTCGATTAACGCCGTTGAGATTGCAAAGGTTGCACAGGAGAGTGGTGCGGCGGCGGTGTGTGTTCACGGACGGACGCGGGCACAGATGTATTCGGGGAATGTGGATTATAGCGTTATTGCGCAGGTGAAGAGGGAGCTTCGTATTCCGGTAATCGGCAATGGAGATGTGACCTCGGCTGAGAACGCTCGGCGCATGATCGAAAAAACGAGCTGCGATGCTGTAATGGTGGCACGGGGTGCAATGGGAAACCCGTGGATTTTCGATGAAATTCGAGCGGCTCAGGAGGGGAGAGCATTTAGCGCACCCTCAATCGAAGAGAGAATATCCGTCGCCCTCAAGCATATTCGCATTATGGTTGAGGACAAGGGGCCGACAGCGCTTATGGAGGCGAGAAAGCATCTTGCGTGGTATATTAAGGGGTATCCGGGCGCTGCGGCAGCACGGGCAAAAATCAATAATGCAAAAACGCTAGCCGAATTTTATGATATAATGATGTCATTACTATGAATTCTTGAGAAACTATTATACGGGGAGTTTGGGAGAAAATCTGATGGACAAAAACAAAAAAAATAGTGCCACAGCAACCTCCGAGCTTATAAAATGTGCGGTCAAGGGCGATTTTGAGGCTTTTGGTGAGCTTGTCCGTATGTATGAACGTTTTGTTTATAACCTCGCTTTTAAATTTTCGTTTTCTGAGCAGGATGCATATGACATCTCTCAGGAGGTTTTTATAAAGGTTTGGCGCTCTCTTTCGACCTTTAGGTTCGACTGTGAGTTTTCAACCTGGCTTTATAGGATCACCCACAATACCTGTCTTGATTATTCCCGCAAGAGAACGAGGACGGCGGCTATTTCCATGACTGAGTGTCCGGACAGTGCCGATCCCGATGAGCGTGTTGAGCTTGACATTGTCGATATCTCTGCCGAGCCCTCCGAGTCTCTGCTGAAAAAAGAAAGAATCTCTGTCGTAAGAGAGGCCATCTCTCAGCTTATGCCCGAACACCGTGAGATTATCATCCTTCGGGATATAGAGGATTGCTCTTATTTGCAGATTTCAGAGATGCTGTCCCTTGATATCGGGACGGTTAAAAGCCGGCTTAGCCGAGCGCGTGTTAAGTTAAAAGAAATTTTACAATCAAGGAACATATTATAAATTTTTACGTCTTATAGAATAGAAATAAATTTTTTAAAGCGGAGTCAATTATGAAAAGAGATATTAATGAAATCAGGTGTGACAATATTCGTCCCCGTCTATCTGAATATATAGATCATGCTCTGACAGTTGACGAAATGGACGCTTTTGCAAAACATTTGGAGGATTGCCCTCATTGCGCTGCCGAGGCGGATTTGTTGATGGCAACTGCCGCTGCCGCTGCCGAGGCGGCTATGGTACCGCCGCCGTCTCTCTACCCTTCGGTAATGAAGAGTGTCCGCCGCCGTCATTTTATGAAGATGCTTGTCCGGTCAGGGGGCACTGTTGCTGCTGCGGTGGCTATTGTCGTTACGCTGTTTTGTACAAAGCCTTACTTTAAGACTTATGAAAATGCACCCAATTTGTCTAATGATGTACAAAAAAGCGGATTTCATCTCCCTCAATACACCTCTCCCAGCCTGGCAACACATCAAAAGGATTCTACCAATATAAGTGAGAGCACACAAGCCGAGGACAGAGACATTGCTTCTGAGACGCCCACTCCCGACGACCTTTTAGAAATACTCGATATACTAAAAGACGATTTTGAGTTGGTTTATATCTTGGTGCGATTTGATGAATTTGAGGGGCTGCGCGCAGAGCTGACTGCCGAATCGGTTCTCTATATGGATACAGATAATATTGTATTTGAATATCAGGCTCAAATAGACCTTCCCTCCAATGTTGTCGAGCGGGGGTATGGCGAGCGGCCGATTGTTGTTGTTGCTACCTGCTTTAATTAGCAAAAATGACCGGTATGCCGGATAAAAGCCTTGATGCCTTGCGGCATCAAGGCTTTTTATATTGATTTGTGGTGATGTTGTTGAAATTGTTGTTAGAAAAAGATAGAAAAGTTATCGTATATATAGAATTTAATCGAAAGATGTGATATAATTGAGAAGCGTTTGTTTTAATGGCATTTAATATGCAGTATTTGAGCTTTGTTGCGGAAAATGCATCGGCTAGTTTCAGTATCAGCACAACGGGATAGTTTTTATCGAAGATCTTCTTCCCTTTGCCTCAGTTGTCCTGAATTTTTAAAAATGAAAAATTTTATTAGGAGTTTTTTATGGAATTCGCTCTTGCTTTGTTTCTTGTTACATATGTTTTGCTTTTAATATTTGCAAAATATCGTGCGCTTATTGCCCTTTCTTCTGCTTTGATATTTATAGTCAGCGGAATATTGCCGGTTACGACAGCCTTGAAGGCGGTAAATTTTAACGTTATTCTGATGTTGGCAGGGACGATGGGAATCGTGGCATTGTTCATCGAGTCTAAGATGCCCGCACTTCTCGCCGATTTGCTGCTCAAGCGGGTGCCTAATGTCAAGTGGGCGATTGTCATACTTGCGATGTTCGCCGGTATTATTTCTGCTTTTGTTGATAATGTTGCAACTGTATTAATGGTAGCGCCTGTTGCACTGACAATATCGAAAAAGCTTAACATATCTCCCGTTCCCGGACTTATTGCTATTTCCATATCCTCTAATTTACAGGGGGCGGCTACACTTGTGGGAGACGCAACCGCCATTATGATGGGAAGCCACGCTGACATGACCTTTTTTGACTTTTTTGTCTATCAGGGCAAGGCCAGCATATTTTGGGCAGTGCAGGCAGGCGCTGTAGCCTTTGGTTTGGTATGCTTGCTGATTTTTCGCAAATACAGTCAGCCTCTCTCCGAGGAGGTGCGTAAAAACAAAACAGTTGTAACCGACTATGTCCCCACCATTCTTCTTGTGGGCATGATTGTTCTGCTTATCCTTTTTTCATTTATTGAAAACACGCCCGAGCTTACAAACGGCTATATCTGCTTTGGCTTGTTTATTATCGGACTGATTATCACTTTTTTCCGAAAACGGGACAAGAGAATTCTTGTGGACACCTTTAAGGAGATTGATATCACGACCTTGCTTTTGCTGACCGGGTTGTTTATAGTTGTGGCCGGCATTACAGAGGCCGGCGTGATTGACAAAATCGGCAAATTGTTTGTTCAGTTCAGCGGTGATAATTTGTTTGTACTCTATACTTTTGTTGTCTGGATCTCTGTTGTGTTCTCGGCGTTTATTGACAACATACCCTATGTGGCTACCATGCTGCCCGTTATTTCCAGCATCGCTGCAACAATCGGGGTAAATCCCACGGTTTTGTATTTTGGTTTGCTGTCCGGCGCAACACTCGGCGGAAATATTACCCCAATCGGTGCATCGGCTAACATTACCGCTATAGGGATTTTGCGCAAAAACGGTTATGAAGTCAAGCTCGGACAGTATCTGAAGATCAGCATTCCGGCAACTTTGTCGGCGGTAACTGTGGGGTATTTGCTTATCTGGCTTATTTGGCGGTAGAGATAACAATTTTCTTAAGTAAAATTATATAAATTGTCCGGCTTTTATGAAACCGATTGTCATTGTGACGAAATCGGACATAAGTCGGACAATTTTTTTTTACAAATCATAGTTTGACAATTATAATTTAGTATGATAAAATATTGTTAAATATTAATTTATCATAATGTGAA
>JAAYQM010000045.1 GCA_012519315.1 Clostridiales bacterium
GCCACCTGTCGGTAGTCCAGCACGTCGCTGACAATGGGATGATAGGGTGCCAGGCGGTTGAGCACCTCCGCCTCGGTGGAATATCCGCTCTTTGTCTTTCGCCCGGCGGGCAGCTTCAGCCGCTCAAAGAGCACCTCCCCAAGCTGCTTTGGGGAATTGATGTTAAACTCGGCGCCCGCAAGGGTATAGATCCGCTCGGTCAGCTCCCGCTCGTAGTTCATCAGCCTTTGCCCGTATTTGGTCAACCCCTCGGCGTCCGCCTGAAAGCCGATACGCTCCATATCGGCAAGGACGGCGGCAAGGGGCAGCTCAATGTCAAAAAGCAGCTTGTCCTGCCCGCTCTCCGCAACGGCGGGAGCAAGCTTTTTATATAGAGCGTCGATAATGTCGGGGCGCGCCTCCCCCTCTGGCAGAGTGACTGAAAGATGGTTTAGCGCAAGCCTTTGCAGATCATAGGAGGACTCTCCGGGGGAGAGAAGGTAGGCTGCCAGCATCACATCAAAGGCGCAGCTTTTGTAGTCTGTGCCGAGGCTGTGGGCATAATGGCAGAGCTGCTTTTTATCGTAGCAGACGGTGCTATACTCGTCTGAGGAGAGCAGGGCTTTGATCGTTTCCCTGTCCCGGCAGAGATAGCAGGTATCCCCCTGCCAGATATACAGACCGTCAGAATCGGGATCATGCAAAATGGCAATTGTCTTATCCCGCAGTCGGCTCAAAAGCTCGTCTCCGCCCGCCTCTTTTACCTTGGGGGCGGCGGTGGCGCCTGCCTCCTCCAGCGCAAATCGCTTGATAAGGGAGGCAAAGCCCAGTCGGGTAAAGACGTCAAGGAGAGCCTCCTTGTCGATCCCGTCGGTGGCAAGGTCGCCTACCGTTCTGTCAAGGGGAACATCCTTAGCGATGGCGGCGAGCCGCCTTGACATAAAGGCATTATCCCGCCTATTTGTCAGCTTTGCCCGGATTGAGGGGGTGATCCTCTTGTCCTCAATGTTTTCATAAATCGCCTCAAGGGAGCCGAACTCGGCAATAAGCTTGAGGGCGGTTTTTTCGCCGATGCCGGGGACACCGGGGATATTGTCCGACGGGTCCCCCATGAGGGCCTTCACATCCACGAATCGGGAGGGGGGAATGCCGTAGACCTCCTTAAATTTATCCACGTCATAGACAACAACTTCGGTGTTGGTCATCAAGAGGACGGTGACATTCTCATCCACAAGCTGGAGAGAATCCTTGTCCCCCGTCAGGATATAAGCCTTGATCCCCTCCCGGGCGGCGGCGGTCGCCACCGTGCCGATGATGTCGTCCGCCTCATAGCCGGGGGTCTCCAGAATGGTCAGCCCCAGGGCGGAAAGACATTCCTTAGCCGGCTCCATCTGGACTGCCAGCTCATCGGGCATAGGCTTTCTGTGTGCCTTGTAGTCGGCAAAAATGTCGCTGCGGAAGGTTTTTTCCCTCCTATCGAAGGCGGCGGCGGCAAAGTCGGGTGAGATCGAATCAAGCTGTTTTGCGATGATGTTGACCATGCCGTAGACGGCGTTTGTAGGTAGACCGTCCTTTGTGGTGAGGTTGGCGCGTATGCCGTAGAAGGCACGGTTGAGGATGCTGTTTGTATCGGTGACAAGTAGGGTTTTCACAATAAATACCTTGATTTTGCCTAAAGACGGGAGACAAAATCCTTTCTTGCTTTAATAGAATTACAGAAGAGAGAGGGAACAATTGTTAAAAAAGTGTGATTGATATTGAAATATCGAGTAAAATAGTATATAATAGCACTATCAATTTAAATTTTAAACCTAGGAGGATTGTAAACATGAAGGAACTTAAAGGTACCAAGACGGAACAGAATTTGAACGCCGCCTTTGCCGGAGAGAGTATGGCATATAACAAATACGGCTATTATGCCAGCGCCGCTAAAAAGGAAGGCTATGTCCAGATAGCCAAGTTTTTCGAGGCAACCGCCCATAACGAGAAGGAGCATGCAAAGATTTGGTTCAAGCTGCTGCATGACGGCGCTGTTCCGAACACTATTGCAAATCTTGAGGACGCCGCCGCCGGTGAGAACTATGAGTGGACCGACATGTATGCCGGCTTTGCCGAGGTTGCCAAGGAGGAGGGCTTTCCCAAGATAGCCGCCCTTTTTGAGATGGTTGCCAAGATCGAGCATGAGCACGAGAAGAGATACAGAGCCCTGCTTGCCAATATCAAAGAGGGCAAGGTGTTTGAGCGTGAGGAGACGGTGAGTTGGGAGTGCTCCAACTGCGGTCATATCCATGTGGGCAAGAATGCTCCCGAGCTCTGCCCGGTATGCTCCCATGCTAAAGCTTATTTTGAGCTTAGAGCACAAAATTATTAATAGACTACATATTTTCGGGCATTATCCGGCACAGTGTGACTGTGCCGGATTTTTTTGCTGTCGGCTGATCTGATTGTCTGTGATTATTATTATTTATTATAGCATAAATGGCAATTCATTACAATAAGAATATAGCAGTCGGACATAACGGGTCGCATTTTCGGGCAAAATTTATCCGAAGGCAAGGCGAGATTTTTTGACAAAATGTTTGCTCCTGCCCCGGTTTCGTGGTAAAATGGAGAGAGAAAAAAGGTGTCGTAGCCGCCTGCTATCCCGTAGCTGTTCGGTTGCGCCCCGCGGAGCCGCCCCGTTCTGTTTCTTTTTGAGCTGCTATACTCTTTTACAACGCCCTTTAGCGGCAGCCGGCCCTTTTCGAAAAGGGCTGGGAGGATCGGGACAAACTGCGGTTAAGTGGGACGAATTACGATAGATAGTTATAAACAGTGATAAGTGATAAACGATGATAAATGAAAGGAATGGACAGCACCATGGCAAAAAGAATACCGAATGACAAGTTTCGGATTATCAAGGTGGGCAGGGAAGCCCTGTTTGAATTTATCTGCGAGAATATTATTGCGGAGCAGGATCGGTTGCTGAATCTGGACAGTCGGGCGGCGGTTGTCTCCTGCTTTGAGATCGATTGGGAGAAGGGGGAGCTTATTTTCCTTGTCCGCAATGAGCGGGCGAGGAGGGATGATCTTCAGCTTCCTGATGAGATTGACCTTGGGCTTTTGATGGAGAAGCTGGCAGACACC
>JAAYQM010000046.1 GCA_012519315.1 Clostridiales bacterium
AGACGGGGTTTTTTGTGAAGATTTGCAAGAGTTTTGATCAGCTCAGTTTCCTGACAGACAATTGCTATGGCTTTGCTGTCAAGAATATCGCGAATGGTCTGCTGCTGCGGTAGAATCAGCCTGCCCTTGGGCGCCCCTTTGTCGATCGGGACCACAAGAACAACAAAATCGCCGGGGGAGATCAGATCCGCAACAATTCTTTTTTCAGAGTCAGTTTTTCTTGCCAGCTTTGCGATCAGCTCTTTGAGCTCATGGATTTTATGACCGGTTTTGCTGCTTACCGATAGTATGGGTATCGATAGAGAAAGATTGACGGTAGGCGCGGTGTCTGTCAGATCCGATTTATTAAGCACGATCACATAGGGAATCTTTTTCTCTTCGATTAGCTTCATAATGTTTCTGTCATGCTCATCAAAGGGGTCGGTGGCATCAATAACCAATAGGGCGATGTCGCACTTGTTAAGCACTTTTATAGCCTTGTTTATGCGAAGGACGCCCAGCTTCCCCACATCATCAAGACCGGGGGTATCTATTAGCAGGACAGGGCCAAGGGGGGGCAGTTCCATTGCCTTAGAAATAGGATCGGTGGTAGTTCCTTTATATTCGGATACAATGGCGAAATCCTGCCCGGTCAAGGCATTGATCAGACTCGACTTTCCGGCATTTCTCCGACCGAAGATGCCGATATGTATTCTGTCTGCTACAGTTGTTTTGTTCAGTTCCATATTAACCTCATAACATAGATTGCTTATTAAAATCTGAAATCTCGCTTTCCCTTTTTTATATCGACGATATTCTTTATAGCGATTTTTCGTACTTTTTCATTCGGAATCCTGCTAAGTTCCTTCAATATAAGATCGGTGCCGATTATTTTTGTGTCCTGGGAGGCATAGTCCTCAAGATATTCCTTCAGAGTAAAGAGGGCATTAGGATGACAGCAGTTTTGAATCTGTCCGCTTTTGCACAGGCTCATGAAGCGATCTCCCGTCCGTCCTTCACGGTAGCAGGCGGTGCAAAAGCTGGGGATATAGCCCAGTCGGATCAACCAATTAACCACCTCGTCCAGAGTGCGCTTGTCCGAGACCTCAAACTGCTCCGATTTATCATCCGTGCGCTCTGGTTCGTTGTAGCCGCCTACACTGGTGCGGGATCCTCCGCTGATCTGGGTTGCCCCAAGGTTCAGCAGCTTTTCCCGGCATTCCTTACTCTCTCTTGTGGAGACGATCATACCGGTGTAGGGGACGGCGATTCGGATACAGGCAACTACCTTTGCAAAGGTGTCGTCATCGAGCCCGTTGTCAAAGCTGTCAGGATCGATATCTGTGGCAGGGCGGATGCGGGGGACGCTGATGGTATGGGGACCTACGCCGTAAGCAGCCTCAAGGTGCTCGGCGTGCATGAGAAGCCCGACAAACTCATAGCGGTATTGTTCAAGTCCGAAGAGAACGCCAAGCCCGACATCGTCAATACCCCCTTGCATCGCCCGGTCCATTGCCTCAGTAAGGTAGGTATAATCACTTTTCGGTCCGGTGGGGTGGAGCTTTTGATAGCTTTCTTTGTGATAGGTTTCCTGAAAAAGTATGTAGGTTCCGATACCCGCTTCCTTCAGCTTTCGATAATCTTCGACGGTTGTCGCCGCAATGTTGACATTCATACGGCGAATCGCACCGTTTTTGTGCTTTATGCTGTAGATTGTCTTTATGCTCTCTAATATGTATTCAATCGGATTGTGGACCGGATCCTCACCTGTCTCAAGGGCTAGGCGCTTGTGTCCCATGTCCTGCAGAGCTATTACTTCCTTCCGAATTTCCTCCTGGGACAGCTTTTTGCGAGGAATGACCTTGTTTTTGGCGTGATAGGGACAGTACACACAGCCGTTTATGCAATAGTTGGAAAGATATAAAGGGGCAAACAGGACAATCCGGTTGCCGTATAGATCCTGCTTGATTTCCCGTGCCAACCTGTAGATTTCTTGGTTTTTTTCTTCAATATCACATTCCAGCAAAACGGCAGCCTCCCGATGAGTAAGCCCGCCCTTCGTTGCGGCTTTCCTTAGAATGTCGTCGATGAGTCGGACATTGTGTTTGTTGGCTTTTGCATAGGCGATTGTGTCAAGAATCTCATCGTGAGCTATGAATTCTTCTGCTTTAGGGGATTTGACATTGTACACTTAGATTACCTCTTTTCGAATCAGGCGGAAATTTTGCCTGCCATTTATTTTTCTATAAAGTCTCCACGATCAACAACAATACGATAGCCGATACTGTTTATGCGCTTTTCAAGGCAGACGCGGCATTCTGCCGCCTCATCGCCGGTACAGATTTTGTTGTCATAGAGTGAATATTTGTTTCTCACCGAAACCGGAGAAAGATTGGGCATTACCACATTTGCCCCTGCCAAAATTCCAAGCTCACGCCCTTTAGGGTCAATGGTACCGAGAGCGGTAGTGGCGGGAATGAGAGCGTTTGGGAGTATAAGACGCAAGAGACCGACCATAAAGAGAGTCAGCTCCAGCGTGCCTGCCTTATGATGGGCAAAAGGGGTGTCCTTGTGGGGGATATAGGGACCGATACCCACCATTTGGGGCTGCAGTTCCCGGATAAAAAGCAGATCCTCTGCCAGATGTTCGCCGGTTTGATAGGGAGAGCCTACCATAAATCCGGTGCCGACCTGATAGCCGATTTCCTTTAAATTATACAGGCAGCGTTTTCTGTTTTTCAGGGAGAGAGAAGGGGGGTGAAGTCTTTTGTAATGCTCCGGGTTTGCCGTTTCATGCCGCAACAGATAACGGTCTGCCCCCGCCCTAAAATAGGCAAGATAGCTGTCGTAGGACCTCTCACCGAGGGAAAGGGTAATGGCACAGTCGGGATAAAGGGCGCGAATGGAGGAAATAATGTCGATAAGTACGGTATCGTTATAGTAACCGTCCTCCCCCCCTTGAAGAACAAAGGTGCGGAAGCCGAGACTGTATCCGGTTCTGCAGCATTCGAGAATTTGTTCTTTGTCAAGGCGGTAGCGGTCGGCAGCAGTGTTGCTTTTGCGGATTCCGCAATAGAAACAGTCGTTTTTGCAGTAGTTGGTCAGTTCGATAAGACCGCGTATATAGACCTTATTGTCATAAAACTTGTGTCTTGCCCGCCGAGCACGCTCAAACAAATATTCAGCAGTTTCGGCTGATCGGTTATCAATAAGCCGGATCAATTCCTCTTTGGTCAATATTTCATTGTCCGATAGCCGGTCTATTAGCTCAATCATCTGTCCTCTCCGTTGCTGTTGGTATTTTTGCATATAAGGTTTTGGCGTTGATACCGGGTAGCATCCCAAGCTTGCCGGACAGGGCGCTGATTTTATCGGCAGGGGCATCGATGACAATGCTGATGATGGATATCTCTCGCTTTTGATGAGGGATTCCCATGCGACCGATGATGTAGGGGGCATATTGATGGAGCAGAGCATTCAGTCTGTCGGTGGCATCTTTGTTTTCGACGATTATTCCGATTAGTGCAACACGTGTATCCAATAAACTCACCTCTTTTTATTATTTATTGTTGATGCATAAAACAAAAAATGCGCCCCAAAGGGCGCAAAAAAACATCAGCTGATAGATAGAAAAAGCTGTCATTCCGTTTGCCTTCCCCCTTAGGTAAACCCCCTTTGGGCGTCAGTACAAAGAGATTATTCATATTATGATTTGCTGCAAGGCGTACCTTAAACAGCTCATCGTTAATTTATTGACATTATAACACAGACAGAGAGCAATTGCAAGAGCAAAAGGGAAAAATGCAAGCGGACATAGCAAAAAACTATATCCGCTTGCATTTTGTAATAATTATTCGACGGGCTGCACTTAGGATTCTTCGGCAGCGGCCGGCTTCTTTTTACCGATGGAAAGGATAAGGTTAAGGAAAATTCCGACGATGGCGGCACCTGCAATACAGGGGATACTTCTGCCGAAGAAAGGAATATTTCCATTGAACGCATATTGACCGCCAATACCGATAATCATAATAACTGCAATAACGGCGATGTTTTTAGCACTAAACATATCGCTTTTATTCTCAATCAGGATAGCGATACCTTGAGCGGCAATCGCACCGAAAAGGTAAATTTCGATACCGCCGATAACCGCTTGCGGAATACCGTAAATGATATTGATCAGCGGGGTAAAGCAGGAGATGATCATAGCCAGAATTGCCGCCGCAATGAGAACGGGGACGGAGAAGACCTTTGTTATCGCCATTGCGCTGATATTCTCACCGTAGTTTGTCCCGGCAGGACCGCCTACCAGACCCGCAACAATGTCACCGACACCGTCGCCGATGAGGTTTTGCCCCAGTCTGTCTCCGATGTCGTAATCCTTCTTGCCTTTTCTGCGTGCAAGGTTGTTGACGTAGATGTCAAGCTGGAAAACGTGGGCGGTTGATTCTGGGATAGTAGCAATAGCAATCGGCATGATTGCTATCAGCGCATCTAAAGAATATTTAGGCAGGGTAATGTGGGGAAGAGTCAGAACGTTAGGTATTATAGAGATACCGGCGTTGGCGGCATCGGGTAGGGTGCGGAAAAGACTGTCCCCGGTTATCAAGAAGATGATGGCGGCGACAGCGCAGCCAACCAGCGGACCGAGAAGGAGGGGGAGCTGACCCCAAACACCTTTCAGATACACCGAAAAGATGATGGTAGCAAAAAGGGTGGTGAGGGATACTGCCCAGACCCAGCCGCTGCCGGTAATGTCGTTGGCAGTGGTAGGAGCCGCATCGGCAAGGGCATTGCCGGCAAGGGTTAGACCTATTACCATGGCAATAGGACCGGTAACCGTGGCGGGAAGAACCTTTTCGATAGATGATCTGCCAAAGAAGCGGACAATGATACCGGCAAGAATTGAAACCAAACCGGATGCGATAATACCAAATTGGATTTCGGAAATCAGGGGATCGGGAAGGAGCTGACCGAATTCAACGCTAGATCCGGTTCTTGCAATAGTCAAGCCTATGATAGCCGAAAGATAAGAAAAGCTAGAACCGAAATAGAGCGGAATTTTTCTTCTAGTAATTAAAATAAAGCAAAGGGTTGCTAACCCGCTGGCGAAAATTGTGGTTGAGAGATGAAACCCGGTCAAAAGCGCTACAAGAATAGTGGCAGGGAACATGACCACAATTTGTTGCAGCGCATACAAAAATAGTTTCCAAAATGGGGGGCGTTCATCGGGCAAATACCCGATTGATGTTTCTTTCATCATACATAAATCTCCTCTATATATATAATTAAATTATAAAACAGATTATTAGCCGGTAGAAATTATCGGTTATAAATATCGATATTGAAAACGGCATGAGAAACCCGACGATGAGCAGGTTTTTGCATAGAGTATTTGTTTAAATTTGGTACCGGCTTAAGTGATTAGATGATAAATAAAATCCATTCAAAGTATGATATAATATAATTCGAAATTTAGCAAGAGGATTAGACAGTAATTAACATAAAATTAACATTGTGATTTGTTTATAAACAAAGAATGAAGGTTAAACATAATTTATTTTGTCTTAGAACATATTTATTTGCATATATTAAAATTTTGGTAACAATTAAGTGATATGATAACAGAAGTTGAAAAAATGTTTTATAATTGATTTTTTTGATTATTTATACGGTATTCTGTATAATAATAAAAGCAGTCAAACAAAAGACAATAAATACATATATACCATAAAGCACCAAAACAGCATCCCATGTACTGAATTTAAATAAAGAGGTGAGCAGATTGGAATTTGAATTCAATTGGTTTTTAGGCCAAGTGCTATCAAGCCCTGTTCTTATGATTACGGTCTTGTTGACACTTGGCGTCATTTTTGTAAACGGGTGGACAGATGCGCCGAATTCTATTGCTACTTGTATTGCAACCCGTGCGATGTCCCCCCGTGCGGCGATTTTGATGTCTGCGGTGTTTAATTTCTTTGGTGTGTTTTTCATGAGCATTATTAATGCCACAGTTGCTATGACAATTAAGAATATGGTTAATTTCAACGGAAAGCATGACCAGGCTCTGATTGCTCTTTGTGCGGCACTCTTTGCGATCATTATATGGGCGACCTCCGCCTGGTATTTCGGTATTCCGACTAGCGAGAGCCACGCGCTGATCGCCGGCATTTCGGGCGCCGCTATTGCACTGCAAAACGGGTTTTCGGGTATCAACGGAGCCGAATGGATTAAAGTTTTAATAGGGCTTGTACTATCCACCGTTCTCGGCTTTTCCAGCGGCTTTATTGTCGCAAAACTAACTGCATTCTTTTTCAGGAACGCCGATAGGAGAAAAGTTCAAGGTAGCTTTAAGAATGCGCAAATCTTCGGCGCTGCGTCGATGTCCTTCATGCACGGCGCACAGGACGGGCAAAAGTTTATGGGGGTAATGATTTTAGGCATTTTCCTTGCAAATGGCAGTGATACCACCGGTGATGTAGTTCTGCCTTTGTGGATGATGCTGCTTTGCTCAATTGTCATGGGTATTGGCACGTCTGTCGGCGGATATAGAATTATTAAGTCGGTGGGAATGGACATGGTCAAGCTTGAAAAGTATCAGGGCTTTTCCGCCGATCTGGCAGGGGCTGCCTGTCTGCTTCTTGCCTCAAGCTATGGGATTCCCGTCAGTACAACGCATACAAAGACTACTGCCGTCATGGGTGTAGGTGCGACAAAGCGCTTGTCCGCTGTGAATTTTTCGGTGGTTAAGGATATGTTGCTGACCTGGGTCCTGACTTTTCCGGGATGCGGACTAATAGGATTTTTGCTGGCTAAACTCTTTATAAAGATATTTTAAAAAACACCAAATGAGTGAAAGGAGCTGGAAAGATGGCAAAAAAAACGGACGATTTTTATTTTAATAATTTTATTGACAGCGCATCGATTTCTTGCGAGATGGCAAAGGCTCTTAAAGGGATACTTGTTGATTTTAACAAGGATTCCATTCAAGAAAAAATTGAGATGCTCCACAATATAGAGCACAAAGGGGATGCAAAGAAGCATGAGATGATTCGTCAGCTGGTGCGCGCCTTTATCACCCCCCTTGATCGTGATGACATCATCCAGATCAGTGAGAATATCGATAATGTCACCGACACGATTGAAGATGTGCTGCTCCATATTTATATCAACAATATTCAACATTTGCGACCCGATTGTATCGAATTTTGCGATCTTATTATTCGCTGCTGTGAGGCAATGAAGGAGATGCTAGAGGAGTTTCGCTATTTTAAGAAATCAAAAAAACTCGGGCAGCTCATTATCAATATCAATCATATCGAAGAGGAGGGGGACAGCCTCTATGTCAGCGCAATGAGACGTCTTCACACCGAGAACGCCGACCCCTTGGAGGTTATTGCATGGCATGAGATATACGGCTTTTTTGAGAAATGCTGTGATGCCTGCGAGGATGTTGCCGATATAGTTGAAAGCATTGCCATAGAAAACACTTGACAATTTGAGCCAACTGGAGTATGATTATATGTATAATCTATGAGTCAGGAGGACGTTCTGTTGAATATTTGGCATGATATATCACCTGATAGAATTAAGCCCGATGATTTCATCGCAGTCGTTGAAATTGAGAAAGGCTGCAAAAAAAAATACGAGCTCGATAAAGAAACCGGGTTGATCAAACTGGACAGAATACTTTATACATCAACTCACTATCCAGCAAATTATGGTTTTATTCCTCGTACTTATGCCGATGACGACGACCCTCTGGACGTTTTGATTTTTGCAAGCGAAGCAATCAATCCGCTTGTGCTGGTCAGATGCTATCCGATCGGTGTTATAACAATGATTGACGATAATAAGTATGATGAAAAAATTATCGCCATTCCTTTTTCTGACCCGATGTACAACACCTATAAAGATATTTGTGATCTACCGTCCCATATTTTTGACGAAATACGACATTTCTTCTCGGTATATAAGGCGCTTGAGGGTATGCACACCGCGGTGGAAGAGGTTAAGCATAATATGGACGCCATTGATATCATTCAAAAAGCTATTGACCGTTATAACAAAGAGTTTTTGGTACCAACAAATTAATTAATATTTTGGGCGAAGCGCATTTTGCGCTTCGCTTTTTATATTCGCACGCAAATGAAAACGGGCACAAACTCATGTGCCCGTTTTCGCGAGGTAAAAATTTATATAGATTAGTCTCTTCCTACAAACTTATCAGAAATGCTGTCAAGGACAGATTGTATATAGCTTACAGCCGCATCTGCGGTAGAAGACCAGTTCGGATTGTTATTAGCGATACTGTTGCGGAAAAGACCGGTGGGGCTGCTGGCCCATAAGAAGCTGTCGCTGAAGATACGTCCTGCATCAAAGTACGTGTAGTTCTTGATGATCTCGAACATTTCTTTGTCGAGGGCGTCTTTGGCGTATCTGTATTTGAAGTTGGTATCAAAGAGAGCAACGGTTGTTTTGCGATAACTTTCGGAGGCAAGGCATTCCATAATGGCTGCAGACATTTCCGGATCAGCTGCGTCGTTGGGAATGCAGAAGGTGGTATAGGCAAAGCCTACGCAGGTATAATACTCATCCTGATTTACATCATATTTGGGATAGGGAAGAATTCCATAGTTGTAATCAAGGTCAGCCGATGCGAGAGTGCTTCCCTGCAACGAGAAGAAGAGGGTGCGACCGTTGTAAAGAGCAGGGAACAAATCTTTATGATAAATAGCATTGGGAGAGCCGTGGAAGAAGTCGGTAAGCTTTGTTACAAGGTCGCCGGCCTTCTCGCTCGTAAAGTCAGGAGACAGAGTCATAACACTTTCTTCTGAAATCTCAACAAGGCTCATGTCACTTGCAATATAGAAGTCGTCAAACCAGATAGCATTTTGCAAAACAAAGCCGTAGCGGTCTTCGCTATCTCTTTGACTATTGTTGTTGAGGTCGGAATAAAGACCGTCGGTATTTGCGTATTCAAAGAGCTTATCAAGAGTCCATGTGCCGTCAAGGACGTGCTGACGGGGATCACTCAGCTGGAACTGAGTTAAAATCTCATGATTGAAGAGGATGAAGTGGAGCTGATATATATAGTGGAGGGAAATATCTCCTGAGGCAAAATAAAGCTTGTCACCGATCTTTGCCTGTGAGAGCAGGGTCTCAGGCCACCAGGGCTTGTCAAAATCGATATATTTGTAATCAAGCAGATTCAGGAGCAAATCCTGTAATGCCAATTGGGGCGCGCACATACTATAGGAGCCGATGAGATCATAAGTGCCTTCGTCAGCCATCATCGCCTGATTTACGTGATTAACGAAGTTAGCACGGTTTGGGTTATCGCCGGGGATGAGGGTGAAATCCAGCTCAACTCCCAAGCGTTCCTGAACAGCAAGATTGCGGTAGTAGATAGCGTCGCTTACGTTTTCACCGATGGTTTCTTCAACATAAAACTCAGATGGGCTTGTTATCCAGCCCAGAATACTAACTTTCTTATTGTTGTAATTAAGATTGCTGGGCAGGCTATCCTTTAGATATCCATCTTTATCATACAAGTCGTTCGTATCTTCGGCGTTTGTGTTATCGCTTGCCGACGTATCGGTTTTTGAACCGTTTTTGTCGGCACAAGCTGCAAACACCGAGACTAGCATACAAAGCAGAAGCAAAAAACCAAATATTCGCAGTTTTTTTGTAAACATAATTTTTCCTTTCTCAGTGAGATTAATTTATTGATTTGAAGAAAGACTGAATTCAATATAAACAGGGAAGTGGTCCGATGAATATTGATTGTTTATCAATTCGTTTATAACCCTGTATTTTGATACATTGATTGTATCAAGTGTTACAAAGCAAAAGTCAATTATCGCGTTTCCGGTGCCAAATCCATTCAGGGTGTTTGAATGCATGGTATTGTCGGTTGCGTATTTCGAATCTTTCATTTTTGTCGAATTAAGGGTGTTATAATGGATAGAGCCTTCTCCAAAATTAAGATCCCCGGTCAATATCATGGGCAGGTTACACTTGTTGATCTGATTAATCAGAATCTTTAATTGAACAGGACGGGCGTCGTCATTATAGTCAACATGGGTGTTATAATGTGCGAAGCGCGCGCCAGTTTTAAGATCCTCAAGGATGGCATAAGTGACAGTTCTAAACTGAGTAGAATCGGGAATTTTAGATTCAACACTGGGAGTGGCGGTGAGCCACATGGTTTTTGTCTCGATCAGCTTAAATTTATCTTTGCGATAGAATATCGCATTATACCATTTCTGACTTTGATTGTTCAGCTCGCCGACCCAATCGTAATACTCGCCAAGGGCCGTTTCCAGGATATTCATCCAGGCGACCGAGCATTCCTGCACACCGACGGTATCGGGCATTTCATTTAGAATCGTGTCGATAACCAACGGTTTTCTTTCGGGGGTCTGATTGATGCTGAACAGTATATTAAAGCTCATTGCGGAATAGGTTGGCTTTATATCGGAAAGTATCTCGTCGGCAACTGTCAGCTCTATTTTTTTATCGCTTATCAAATCTGATTTAATATATTTGCTGATAAATTGATCAATAGCGTAGCGTGTGCTGAAAACATTGTTTCCCGCAAGGAAGAGCTTGCCATCAGAAAAAGCTATGGCGGCATTGTTTTCCGTGGATGTGCTTAGGGTCACGGGAAGCTGTCCATGGGTTGTATTCCCGATAAGAATTTCATTTTGGGTAGCAGCTGTCCGGTCGTTGACAATCTCCAGCTTGCGTCCGCAAAGCTCCGATATTCTGTCCGCTAAATATTTGGCGGCTGTCTTTTCGGAGTTGTTTGCGTTTGACTTATAAACGATGCGGAAATTCGAGATATCAATTCCGTTCAAAGTAAAAGTATCAGCCGGGTATTCATCATGATAGGTGAATCCGTCTTTTTCTGAAATTTCGAGGGTGTTTTTCTTTTCACCAGATAAAAATTTTGATATAAATTGATTTACCGCTTCTACGGTGGAGTTTTCGTCGCCGCCCAGAATAACCAGCTTTTCTCCAACGATTTTAATGGCATAATCGTTACTGAGCAGGGAAGTGAACACAGATCCTGATTCCTCACGATTGGTTCTGCCGACGAGAATTTCCTTCTCCGGTATTGAAGCGTTTGGCAACAAAAAGTCGTCTGAGATTTTTATCTCGACTCCTGTATAGTCCTGTATAGCTCTTTTCAGTTCAATCGATGCCTCTTTTTCAATATCAGAGGCATTTTCGCTGCGGACAATCGAATATTCGGCGACACCGTCGAGCACGAGTCCGAGCTTTTTGCCGGTTGAGACGTCATCAGTTGTTGTATCGTTGCCGTTGCCGTTTGTACATGATACAAAAAGCAGTAATAACAAAACGACGGAAAGAATCGGCTTGATTTTTTTAAACTTCATTATTAATCCTTCCAGGTAGAGTTCCATATTGTTTTAAAGACAAAGAGAACTGTAACAGAAGAAATCAATACTCTAATAACCAATTAGCTTGGAAAACATCCCATAAAAGAGTTGTAGGAGTAATTGGTCTATTTTCAAGTTAATTGATTTGTCCTTCTATTACAGCTCTCCCTAGATGTCTCTAATCCAAAAATGGAGACGATTATTTGCTTAAAGCAAATCTTCTTTTAATAACAATGAGCGCACCTGCTGCAAGACCGCAAAGAGCAACTACAGGAACAATGGTGTTCGAGGTGGTGGGGCTTGTTGTGCCTGCGGCTGTGGTTGTAGCTGCGGTGGTATCGTTGCTACCGGTCGGTTCCGGACCGTTTCCTGCCCAAATCTTGATGTTGTCATAGATGGCAACGAGAGGAGAAGCTGTTGTGTTGTTGTATACTAAAAGAGCTATCGGGCCATCGGCAACAACTGCATTCTCAAAGGTGTGGACCAGCTTGCCGTCAATATAAGAAGCGATAACAGGACCGTTTACTTCCATTCTGATTGTGTGAGTAGTGCCGAGACCAGCATTTGAGATACCGGCAGTGGTAAGGGGGGTCAATGCAAAGGGATCGATCCAGTTTGTCTGTGTGCCTGTGGTTACTGCACGTCCGTTGTTAAGGAAAGTTTTGTATGCATTTCTGAACTGCAGGCAGGCATAAAGGTTTCCGGAGTCCTTGCCCTTGGCTATATCCCAGTAAAGGAGCATTCCGACAGCAGAGTTTCCGTCATCGGTAGCAGTGTCTACTTTAAGGTCGTACTGAATGGTGAACTTTTCTACGCCCTTGATTTTATCAGCCTCTAGGATTTCAACAAAGAACAGACCGTTTGTTGCGGCAGCGGCTGTAACCTTAAGAGCTTTGTTCTCGAGCGCGAGTGAAATGTTTTCGGAAGGGTTGTATTCACATACGCGTGCACGAGCGTTCGCATCATATCCAAGGTCGTCGACTTTAGTTACAGAGTCGAAATCTTGGGAGTAGATAATCTCGCCGTCTTGATAGGTAGCAGCCGAAACAGGTGCAACAAAAAGTGAAGCTGCAAGTGTTAAGATGAAAACTAAAGATAAAACTTTTTTCATAAGAACCTCCAAATAATTTATTATTAACCGCTGAACACAATTATCAAAATTCTGAACGCGGCATAATTTAAGAGCTGTATGATTGGTATGATATTTTTATATTCGTGTTAATAATAATGATACGTCATTTATTATGTACGATAAAACTTATTTAATGAATAATACCCTTCGCCTATTAATGTAAATGAAAGAAAAAAATAGAACAGATACAATATTCGGTTCTAGTAACAATTTGAGGTATAAGCAGTATGTTTTGCCTTTTTATCGATATTCATGAAATAGTAATTATTGCACTTATATGTACGGGGTAAATTTTACATTATTATAGATATTTATGAATTTCTTTGCTTTAATCTTACAATAATACGCAGATATATATCAAGTGCAAAAAATCGATATTCAGTTCGAAAATCAGACATATATCAAAACATGGAATGACAATAAAGACAGGATATGATATAATGAAAACTAGTAAAAAGTTCTCATTTTTACCGTAGTTAGGGGAATACTATGGATTCCATTATTAATTCTGAATACTATTTGTGTGGTTATATTGAAACATGGTCTCCGACCTGGAAGCATCGCCCGCGTAAATATATGAAAAGAAGTGAAATCTTTTATGTTACAAACGGCGTTTTGCATATCGACGAGGAGGGGCAGGAGTTTTCATGCAAAAAAGGGGAGGTACTGCTTCTCGAACGCCACAAGGGAAACTTCGGGAACAAACCGAGCGGCGTTTACACTTCTTTTTACTGGATTCTATTTGAGGGGGATCTGCCTTCGTGGATTCAAAAACACTTTCCGCTTATAAATGCTCAATATATCGAAAACATGATGAAACAATTGGTTTTCGTCGAAAACATAGCCGATTATCCCCGCTATGCAAAGGATTATTTTGTTCGTCTGATTTTAATTGAGCTTTTAAGACAGAACAAGCTGTGTGCCGAGGGAATCTCTCCTTTGGTGGAATCTATTAAGAATTACGTGCTTGCCAACAACAACAGAAATATTTCTGTTTCAGAGCTGGCCGGCAAATTCGGCTACAGCAGCGATTATCTTTCAAAGCTGTTTGCAAAAGAGATGCATTTATCTCTTCATGACTTCATCCGTGATTCAAGATTGAGCTATATAAAGGAGCTTCTCTCGTCAAAGGAGCACACTTTAAAGGAAGTCGCTATGCTGACGGGATTTTCGGAGCCGTCCTACTTTTTCAAGTATTTTAAATATCACGAAAAAATGACCCCCACCGAATTTATTAAAAGATTTAATGAATAAGAATGTTTTTAGCAAAAGTTTCAAGCGGGCTGGCAACGTTCCGGATTTTTGAATTCAAAAACGGATAATTGAACTTGATATAAACAGTATGTTGTTGTAATATTAAGACAAAATTTTGCATATGCATATTAGAGATGGATAATTATGAAGATAACACATGACTTTCACATTCATACCAGCCTGTCATTATGTGCGAAGGAGACTGCCACCCTGCAGCATTATATCAAAAAGGCGAAGGAATTGGGGCTGAAAAAGATCGGTATTGCCGACCATATGTGGGATGCTACGGTTCCCGGTGCGAGAAGCTGGTATCAAAAGCAGGGCTTTGACCATATAAGCAAAATAAGAGAAGAGCTGGCCTCTATTGATACGGAGGGCGTACAGGTTTATCTTGGCTGTGAAACCGAATATTACGCTCCCGAGCACAGAATAGCCCTGAACGAGGCAGTGGCAGAGCAGCTGGATTTTGTTTTGGCGCCAAACTCTCATACCCATTTGGCTATGCCTAAAGAGTACTACGAGCCGTATCAGAAGCATGCCGATTATATGCTTAGGGCTTGGTTTGATATTTTGACATGCAATGAGTCAAAATATGTCACCGCAATTCCGCATCCCTTTCTTGCGGTTTGCTGTCCCTATAGCTATAGAAAGGTAATGCAGATTATAACCGATGAGCAGTATCGCGAGTGCTTCAGCCTTGCAAAGGAAAAAAACGTTGCCATCGAAATAAACCCGAATCACTATGCTCACTTTTCTCTGGCTAAGGTTTATGAGGATGAATTTATGAGGATGAATACTATTGCGAAGGAGTGCGGATGCAAATTTATCGTGGGATCGGACGCACATTCTGATACCGGTCATGACAAATTTCACTATGCTTATATTGCGGCAAGCCTTCTTGAGCTTAGGGACGAGGATTTTGCGGATATCGCAAGATAATTATTGAAATTCATATATTTTAAACACCGCTGTATAAAATACTGCGGTGTTTTTGTAATTTTTGCGCTAAAATATGTTATAATATCTCTGTATAATGCTTATATCAGCCCATCTTACTTATCAAAGGAGGAAAAAATGGTAGCTTGGCTTTATGATTTAATGATTAGCAGCGGATGGAATGAAATGGTGTCCGAGATAGTCTCAAATACGGTTGTGTTCCTTTTTGTGACAATAGTTAGTGTTTTGGCATATGTCATTGTCAGAAAAATTTTATTGAAGCTGTTAAGGGTGATTATTTTAAGGAGCAGGTCAAAATGGGATGACTTGCTTATTGAGCATAAGCTTATCGAAAAACTAGCTATTATTGTACCGGCGCTTGTCCTATATTCGCTGTCTGATATGCTGGCACAGGGGCAGATTTGGCTTAAACGGTTTGCATTCTGCATGATTGTGTACGGTGTCCTGCGCACGATTGACAAGCTGCTCAGTGTTATCAATGAGCTGTATAAGAAAACCGAGGCCTCGAAGACAAGATCGATCAAGGGCTTTCTGCAAATATTGAAAATTATAATTTATGCCGTTGGCGTCATAGTCATTATCAGTATTCTGATGGACCGCTCTCCTGCTTTGCTCCTTGGAGGAATCGGCGCGGCAAGCGCTGTTTTGCTTCTGATATTTCAAAACACCATTCTCGGATTTGTGGCAAGCATTCAGTTGACCGAAAATGACATGATTAGAATCGGAGACTGGATCGAGATGCCCAGCCACAATGCGGACGGAGATGTTGTGGAGATATCCCTTCACACCGTTAAGGTGGTCAATTGGGACAAAACAGTGACCACGATACCCACCCAAGCCATGATAAACGAATCCTTTAAAAACTGGCGCAATATGTTCGAGCTTGGCGGTCGCAGAATCAAGCGTTGTATTTATATTGATATGTCAAGTGTCAGGTTTTGCGATGAGGAGATGTTGACACGCTACCAGAAAATTCAGTACATTCGTCAGTATCTTGAGGATAAAACAAGGGAAATTCAGACCTACAACAAGGAAAACAATATCGATTATTCAAGTCTCGTCAACGGCAGGCGGTTGACCAATCTCGGCACCTTCCGCGCATATCTGAAAGCCTATCTTGAGAATCACTCAAAGGTGCATCGTGATCTCATTATGACAGTCAGACATCTTGCGCCTACCGAACACGGACTGCCGATAGAGATCTATGCTTTTACCAATACGACAAAGTGGCTTGAGTACGAATCAATACAGGCTGACATCTTTGATCATATTTTTGCGATTGTGCCTGAGTTCGATCTGCGAATCTTCCAAACCCCGACCGGGCACGATTTTAAGCAGGGATTTTTTGCAAATCCGGCACAAAAATAAAATAAGCCTGCCGAGATCCTTGCTCTTAGGATTTTGGCAGGCTTATTGTGTTACATAGGGGATTATATCAAGTTTTATCAAGTAAATCTTTTATTGCCTTTAAATCGGTCAGCATATCCTCCTTTTTGCGCGGGTCACGGAGCAAGAGGGCAGGGTGATATACGGCGGTGATAAGATAGGGATCTTTGCGGAACCATTTACCGTGATCAACGGTGATTTTAAAATTAGGGGTTATCAGCTTTTGCGCCGCAATTCTGCCCAGACAAACAATGATTTTTGGGCTGATTAACCGTATCTGCTCATATAGATATTTGATACACATATCCTGTTCGATGGGCAAGGGATCCCGATTATAGGGAGGGCGGCACTTTAGAATATTGGATATGTAGATATCCTCCCGTGAAATCCCGACAGCGTCAAAAAAGCTGTCCAGCATCCTACCGGCGGCGCCGACAAAGGGCTTTCCGCTCAAATCCTCCTTCTCTCCCGGCGCTTCCCCGATAAACATCACCCGTGCAGTTGGGCTGCCGCTGCCAAAGACGCAGTTTGTCCTTGTCTTGTGCAAATCGCAGGCGGTACAAGCCTCACAAGCTGATCTCAGCTCTTCCCAATCTCTCATCCGATATTTTATCCTTTCCCTGCTGTTTATGCCAATTGTTATCGGCTGCTGTGCAAGCCGAGTGACATGAAAGGGCAGAATGTCCTGCCTTTCACGTCACTCGGCGCATCAACTTATCAGATATAATATAACACATCTATTACTTTTTTACAATATATTCAACTTAATTTTGCCAATATTTCTACCGCATCCTCAGGGCAAATGCATTTGCAATGCTCGGTTATGTAAGAATGTATTCCGTAAGTGCTTACGAGCCGCCCGTATTCTGCGATAAATGAATAAGCCCCGAAGCTTTGCCCTCCAATATATCCGGCGCAGGCTTTTTCGGTGATCACCAGATAATAATAGGGTTTTTGCTGTGAGGCGTAGGCGGAGCTGCTTCCGTGATACCCAATCTGACGGAGTTTTGCGCAGACGTCCAGCAGCAGATCAAGCTTTTCAAATCGGTAAACGGATGTGTGGGAGCGCAGAGTGTTACCACGTCTCAATAAACCTCTCCTTGCTTCGGACGGACTGTCCTCATCCTCGCAGCAATAAGCCCCAAGCTTTGTGACATACATTTCACAGCCCCCTTCTTTTGAAGGATATACCTGAATAAATACCCGGTCGCTCGCTGCATCAAATCCGGTTTTATACTTGGCTTCGTCAAGTATGCTCCAAAATGCTCGGCGTGTCTCGGTGTTGTCATAGTCGATAGTATCGCAGTTGATTTCATAACGCCGCATATCTTCCGGTGTAAGCATTACCTTCAATTTATTATCGTTTATCAATATCAGTTCCATATTGTAGCTTGTTTGCCTTTCTGCTCATAGGATTAATCGCATAAGCTGCTGTTTTTTTATGCGATTTGTTAATAATATGACGCATGTCATGAGCGGACAGCGCATATCCCAAAGGTATCGGACGTTGTTCCTTTGGCAAAAGGGAAGCCCATAAAAAACAGTATCTATAATCATTATAATCAACAACGCATAAAAATGTAACCCCAAAAATAATGGCAGAAGATACAGTTTTCGTCATATTGCGCCGACAATCTCAAGTTTTTTGCAAAAAAATAGCAGCTCCCGAATAAATACCTGAATCTTCATGCAATATTTTTTTAATACTGCCTGAAGATTGGCGCCGGGAGCTGTTATTTTTTAATCGTCTTTTCGCACTCGTACCAAAAGGCGGACAAGTGCCTTGCGGTCAAAGGGAATCAATGGATAGAGGTAGCTGCGCTTGCCGTTAACCGTTTTGTTTGTGGCAATTAAAGTGATAATAAGGAGAGTGCCGCCGACAAATCCCCAAACATTGAATAGACCCACAAGAACAATTAGCAGCATTCTCATAAATTTGAAGGCATAGCCAAGCTCATAGCTGGGCTGAGTGAAATTAGCAATGGCGACAAAGGCCATGTATAATATGACCTCAGGGATCAGCCATCCGATTTTGACGGCAAAATCACCGAGAATAATACCGGCGACGACACTGAGGGAATTGGTCAATATATTAGGGGTGTTCATTGAGGCGAGCTTTAGACCGTCAATTGCCAGCTCCGCCATCAGCAGTTGTATGACAATGGGAATCTCTCCTGCGGCGGTCGGAATGATGAAGGAAAGCCAATCGGGCAGAAGGGCGGTGTTTTTGATTAAAAGATACCATAAGGGTGTCAAAAACAAGGTAAGCCAGAAGATGAGGTGCCTTAAAATCCGCAGATAAGTTCCGGTAAAAGGAGGGAAGTAGTAATCATCGGCTTCCTGCAAAAAGTCAAAAATTGAGGTAGGCAGCATCATAGCTTCGGGAGAGTTGTCGCATAGGATGATAACATTTCCTTCTAGCAACTGGGCTGCCGCCGTATCCGGTCGCTCGGTGCTGCGAATTTTTGGGAAGGGATTATACCACCGGTTCTTGATAAGGCATTCGGCAAGACTTTCGTGTCCCATAGTCAGGGAAACTGTTTTGATATTGTCGAGCATTTTGCTGACATGGTTGACATATTCCGGATCTGCTGCGCCGTTAATATAAAGGAGAGCCAGATCGGTGGGAGATTTATCACCCACTGTCTTTTTCATCACCGCAAGATTAGGGTCACGGATTCGCCGCCGGATTAATGTAATATTGTGCTTCAGAGTTTCGACAAAGCCGTCCCTTGAGCCACGCATGACGCGATCGCTTTCCGGTTCGGCGGTAGACCTTTGGGGATAGCTTTTTGCATCGATTAATATACACTTTCCACCGAAGGTTGAGCCGAATATTGCAACCGATCCGCTTAAAACCTTAAGGAGAACAACCTCATGGGAGTTTGACAGCTCGATTTCAACATAAGGAATATGACGATCGGCAAATTCCTGTGCCGCATCATCACCAGAGGTAAGTTGCTCAAGGCTTATGAAATGCAGCATCATTTTCTGCAGTATATCCCCCTTGACAAAGCCGTCGATGCAGTAAAGGGTCAATTCATCCTTACCGACAAGCAGCTTTCTCTTTACAAGGTCGAAATTTTCGTTTATACGCAGAGTTTTGTCGAAAAATTCGATGTTTTCCGCATAGTTTGCGCTTAATTCTTTCATTGGAATTTTAAAGTCCTCCTTTAAATAAAGAATTCAGGGAGGAATTATCCTTTTTCATATTTCATATTTGACAGTATGTTCATGAGACAGAAGAATTATGCAAAGCAAGGATGGGAGAGTCGGCGGAAAACAAGAAAGCCGCCGGTATGGACGGCGGCTTTGCATCAAGGCTTTTTAAATTTAAAATACTGGTAGAGATAACAAGGAATCATGCCGTTATACACCTTTCGAACCTTATCGGCACGCTTGCCATAATGGCGTTCAAATTGCTCGTGGGAGGAGAGAATGTAGACCTGCCAAGGTGCGAGGGAGGTAAAATGACGTCCCATTTGCGCATATAGCTGCTCAACCTGTGAGCGCTCAAACAGGCGCTCGCCATACGGCGGGTTACAGACGATTGTTCCTCTGCGCCCCCCTGTGCGAATGGTTAAGGCATCGGCGGTAAAGCATCTGACCTTTGAATGGACGCCGGCTTTTTTCGCGTTGAAGGTCGCTAGGGCAACAGCCTGCTGGTTTATATCGGTGGCATATGCCTCGAAGGGGGTGTTGTTATTGATAAGAGAATGGGCTTCTTCTCTGGTCTGAGCCCATAATTCCTTGGGAATTTGCGGGAATTGCTCTGATATAAAGCGGCGGTAAAGACCAGGTGCCCTGCGGGTCATGATCATGGCAGCCTCAATCGGGATAGTGCCGGAGCCGCAGAAGGGATCCCAAATAAGTACATTATGGCGAGGACGGGAATTCAGCACTAGAGCGGCGGCGAGGGTTTCCCGCAGAGGTGCGGCGCCGCCAACCTGTCGGTAGCCTCTTTTGTGCAGAGGCGTGCCTGAGGTGTCAATCATCAAAGTAACGTTATCCTTAAGAATAAAAAATTCAATCTGATATTTTACACAGGTTTCCGGAAACCAGGACAGACCGTAACAATCGTCCAATCTTTGGGCTACCGCTTTTTTTATGATGCTTTGACAATCGGGAATGGAAAAGAGGGTGCTTTTAATGGAGTGCCCCTTGACAGGGAAGGCGTCTTCCCGCCCTATCCATTGTTCAAAGGGCAGGGATTTTGTCCCTTCAAACAACTCGCCGAAGGTTTTTGCATGAAAACTGCCCATTTTTATATAAAGCCGCTCTGCACAGCGAAGCCACAAATTGCAGCGTGGTATGGCGGCAATATCCCCTATAAAGCTGACGCGACCGTCAATTGTTTCGGTTCTTTTGTAGCCCAGCGCGGTAATTTCATCACCTAAAAACCTTTCAAGTCCGAAAAGACAGGTTGCAACATACTCGATAGTCTGCATAACAGTTTTCGAAAACCTCCATTTTTATATTCATAATAATATTATATATCATATATCAGGGTAAATCAAACATTTATTGATAAAATTCTGCTTTATTTTTAGTAAAAAACATAAAAACCCTTGACCTTGCAGGGATTTATTAGTACAATATAATGGGATTTAATTTGAGTTTTGTTTATTGTCGGAAATTGAATCCAAATAAATGAAGAAGAGTGTTTATATAAAGGACTATGGAAAGGCTTACTAAAAAACCGTATTGGCTTATCATTGCAATTCTCGCTGTAACAATAATTCTTGCTGTCACAGGCTGTTATGATCCTAGAGGAAGGGATACGTCGGATACAACAACCGCGGACACAACGATTACAGCCGATGAGACAACAGCAACGCAGACCTCATCATCCTCGTCATCCGAGACGGAGGATGTTACAACTGCGCCGGAATCGACCATCGCTGATACTACCAATGGGGAACACTCTGAACTTGATGAGGAGCTGGAGGGCGTTGCATTTATAGGCGATTCAATTACGGCCGCTCTCTATAATTTCGGTATTTTTAAAAGAGCAGACTATTTTACAAAAGTTGGTCTAACCGTTAAGACTGCTATGACCGATCCCTATATTAAGGGAACCTCTGTCGGAAAGGTGCCGGTTATCGACGAGCTTAATGGAAAGTCCTATAAAAAAGTGGTTATCCTTTTCGGCTTGAATGAGATTGGCTGGGTGCCGTCGGCATTTATAAAAGAATATCGAGTTCTTGTTAACGCTGTAAAGGAGCGGTTGCCCGACGCCGATATTTACCTCCAATCGATCCTTCCCGTCACAAAGGAAAGATCAGATGAGGCTGTTATGGGCGGAACAAACGAAAGAATTGTGGAATTTAATACAAGGATTCGCGCCATGGCGGATGAAATGGGGGTTAATTATCTGGATTCTGCCTCGGTGTTGATGGATGAAAACGGATGCCTGCCTAAGGAGGGTGCGGCATCGGACGGGGTTCATCTTACTTTACGGTATGCAAAAATTTGGAGCGACTACATCCGTGAGAATATAACAAAAAAATAATGCTTTTCAAAGCAGCAAAGGATTGTGAAAATGAGAAAAAACACAGGCGTTATAATAGCTTTGGCGGTATTTTCGGTTTTGGCTGTTTTCCTCTCGTCCTGCAAAAAGGAGACGCCAAAGGATATTGTCATTGATATCAATGTTGCGGCTGACAAGCTTTTGTCCTCTGTTTCCTATGATGATGAATTATCCTTGCTTGACGATGAGGCCGCCTTAAATCTTTACGGCATCGAAGAGTCCGCTATTGTTGAAGGAGTGGTATATGTGGGAACGGCCGCAACAGTGGAGGAAATCGCAATTTTCCGTGCTGTTGATGAGGAGACAGTCGATGATATAATCGCCCGCTATAATGACAGAATTAATTTGCAGCGAACGGTTTATGCGGATTACAGACCGGCTGAAGTTCCAAAGCTTGATGCGGCTGTTGTCAAGAAGCAAGGAACAGTCGCCATTCTTTGCATTTCTAATGATGCTGAGGCGGCAGAGCAGATTGTTAAGGATATTACAGAAAACGGAACCGACAAATGATATGTAAATACAAAAGGGGCATAGATCATTGCGATCTATGCCCCAAATTTTTTGTAATAATCTTTAAAATCAACCTGATAATTTTAGACTAATCGGG
Source organism: Clostridiales bacterium (assembly GCA_012519315.1). GTDB lineage: Bacteria > Bacillota > Clostridia > Oscillospirales > CAG-272 > JAAYQM01. Next base: position 22,251 of record JAAYQM010000046.1, read on the forward strand.
GGATATAGTGGATACCCCTATGTAGCTTACTTTATTTTTGTACCGCATTGGGTGCAGAACATAGAATCGCCGCTTACCGAAGCGCCACAGGAAGAACAAAAATTTGTTGCAGGTTTTGCGGAGGTATGCGCCTGAGCCTGCGATTGTACGGGTGGTGTTACCGGTGCGGCAGGCGGCTGCGTTCCTGCAAAATTTGCCTTAAAATCCCCTCCCGCTATCTTCGACAGAACGGGTAGCCCGGCGTCCTTACCCTGAATATTTTTCAGAATAGCCAGTATGCAAAGCAGGATCAGTGCCACATAGAGAAGTCCGCCGACTATCAATCTGATATCGCTTAACGCAGTATTGACCTTATAAAGCTCCACCCACAGGAAAAATCGAGCCAGACTTCCAAAGACAAGATCGATTATAAGTATTATCAATGAATAGCAAATGCTTAAAAGCAGTGCTTGCGTGACCTGCCTATTTAGCCATTTGTCCCTTTCCGCCAGCAGTGCGAAGCCGGCCACAAGCAGCACCCCCACGGGCTGCAGAAGCACGGTAAAGGCGAAGGCGATTACCGCGACAGTCGGCAGGCTAAACCCGAATTTACTTTTTGTCATAAAAAAACACCCTTTCTATTAATTATTATATTAAAAAAATTGAAAGCGAATCATTATCTGCTGACAGAGTTTCTCATGGCTATTCCATTACGCAGGCACTGTTACCCTTAACGGAAGGATTTCTATATGCATTTTTCATTTATTAAATTGATATATTCTATTATACCATTTTTTTCAATGGATGCAAGATAAAAATTGATTTATTTGTCTGTTTTATGATATATTTAAGACTTAGACTTGAATTGCTGCAAAATAAAAGAAGAACCCGCAAGCGGCAGATCAAATGTCTGCGTTTTATCAAGCAGATTCTCCTCACAACATTATACCATAAATTTGCAGTAGCTTACCAATTTGCGCTACACAGTGCGGCAAATTTCTCAATTCGCCAACGGCGAATTGCGTTACTTCATCTTAGGATGTTTATACCACAATTAACCACCACTTTTAGGCGACTATAGAACTAAGCACAAAAACTTGATTTTATTGCTATGTTAGGTCTATAATATATTAGTGTGGACAGATGTCAATATAGTAGACAGAAAAAAGTAAAAAAACATGTCTAACTCATATTAAAACTCTCTTCTTTTTCATTAGGAGTAAGCATTTGATTTGCAGAATGTGGCCTTTGAGAGTTATA
>JAAYQM010000047.1 GCA_012519315.1 Clostridiales bacterium
AAGGATTTGAACCTTCGAAGCTATAAGCGGGAGATTTACAGTCTCCTGGATTTGACCGCTCTCCAACCTCACCTCATAAAGTAATATCAATATGGTCCAGCGCTGATTTTGATAAATCACGCATAAACAACAAAATGGAGCTGGTGAAGGGACTTGAACCCCCGACCTGCTGATTACAAATCAGCTGCTCTACCAACTGAGCTACACCAGCTTGTTAAGCTTTAGTCGCAACGGTAATGATTATATCATAATAAAAAAGGAATGTCAACATTTTTTATGATAAATTTTTTGTATTTTGATTATAAAACTCATACGCCGCTTTTGTACACGAATATGACGGTTCTCGTTAATTCCGAGAACCGTCATATTTTCATTTTATTACCAAACGGGGTTTGTTTGTTCTTTTCTTACAAAGCGGTGAGTTTTTCAAACAGCCGTCCAAAAATTTTGTCCCGATCGAGACGACGGATATAAATGAAGGGATGCCGACCGTCATCTCGTGCAAAATAGCCTTCACCTGTCAGTATGGGGGTGGGGATGACAACCGCATTCATGCTTTCTGGCAAATCAAGCAGGGCAATAGCCGATACGTCCCAGAGGGTTTTTGACCAGCAATAAGGGTTGTTTGTATAGTTTTTAACAATGTCGAAAAGATAGTCGCATAGTTTGTTTTTCCCGGCAAGATAATATTCAAGCTCGGGAATGGTGGTGGTCAGATAATCGCAAACACCTGCACAGGGGATTACCGATAAGGGTACCCTTGAGTCAAAAACAACCTTGGCGGCGTCAACATCCTGATATAGGTTAAATTCGCGGGTATGCTCATGATGCAGAGCATGACCCCCCAGCCAGATCACTACCATGTTGTTGATAATATCAGGATCCTTGATAATCGCTGATGCTACATTGGTAATGGCACCGATGGCAACAACAAAAATTTTCTCCTTTGAGGAACGAACGGTGTTTATAATATTGTCGGCGGCCTCTGATTCTGCCGGGGTGGTTTTGTTTTGCAAAAAGTGTTCGGAGCCTTTAAAAACAGGTATTTTGCGTGTGGGATCCACTAGATTTATAATATTGAAAATCTCGTCATAGCTCTTTTCCATGCCTTCTTTTGGAGATTGGGAGCGGCTGTTCAGAAAAGGCGCCGCATTGATGGAAAGGAGCTCTATTGTTTCGGGGGCAAGCATGGCGTAGGCTATGGCAAATTGGTCATCAACCTCGTTGTAAGCGTCGGTATCAAGAATAATCTTCTTGCGATCTTTTGATTTTATAGCATCCAGTATGTATTGCATTTTGAGCCTCCGGTATGTTATATTTATTATAAATAGTAACGGAGAAGAATTTATCTGTCAAGTCGATAACAGATATGTAGCCAAAAAGCATAAAAAAACAGCCATTTAGCTTTTGTTTATACCGATACTTTGGTAGGATTCTTTGGCGCTGGGGCTTGTGAATGACAGGAACTGTAAATAAAAGGGGAAGAGCGAACCTATGGATGCTGATATCAAATTTGTTTTCAAACGGGGAAGACAGGCAAACAATCTGATTCCGTCTCATCTGCACGACGAATATGAGCTAGTATATTACGAGCGAGGGGCGGGCGTGTCGACGATTGAGGGGGTTGATTATCCTTATTCTCGTGGGCAATTCTGTATTATCCCGCCGAGAACCGTCCATCTTGAGCGTGCGCTTGAGGAAACGGTTGTTATCTGTGTAGCCTTTTCCTGCCACCAGGGCGCGGATTTGTTTGAGTCGGCAGTATATGATGATCCGGAGGGGGAGATTTATGAGATGGTAGATACTATTGCTTCCGAGATGCAGTCTCGCAGACCGATGTCCAGTGAAATTGCCAACGGATATCTGGCGGTTCTTCTTTTGAAGCTACACAGGCTCCTTCTCGGTGATAAGGGTGGACCTTCGGGCAACAATGTCCTGCTTTACAGTGCTTATAATTACATATGTGCTTATTATAACACCGATATTAATTTTGGCGAGCTGGCAGCCTCTATCGGGTATAGCTATGACCGTTTTCGCCATCTTTTTTCGGAGCGGTTCGGAATAGCGCCAAAGCAGCTGGTGCTGAAAAAGCGAATCGAGATGGCAAAGCAGATGCTGCAGGAAACCGACGAAAAGATTCAGTCGATTGCATATAGCTGCGGTTTTAATTCTGCCGCTCAACTGACTGTTATCTTTAAAAATACAGTGGGCATCCCTCCCACTCGGTTTAGAAAAAACAAAAAACAGGGATAGAGGCGGAAAAAAGCTGAATTTTGGTATGTATTTTAAAAAATATTTTATTAAATAAAAAAACCGCAAATTGCAATAGCAAGTTGCACTAGTTTTAATTTCAGCAACGAATTACGGTAGAACGATGTGCGATTACGGAGAGAGGGCGAAGCCCGAACGGAGAAATCGCACATCGGCGGCCGTCAATCAGG
>JAAYQM010000048.1 GCA_012519315.1 Clostridiales bacterium
GGGAGTGTCGCCGACATCACCATCACCGATCTGACAAAATCCTACCGTCTCAATGTCTCCTCCTTTCTTTCAAAAGGGAAGAATTCCCCCTTCGACGGCTTTGAGCTTCGAGGAGCGATACGCTATACCATCGTTGACGGAAGGCTTGTCTATTCAGCCGACAAAATTCATTGAAGAAGGATTATTATATGATAAACAATTTTGCCGACCGCCTGATCGAACAGATAAGAAAAAAGGAAAGTGCCGTTGTTGCCGGTCTTGACCCCACATGGGAGGGCATTCCCGAAAAGATCCGACACAGCGCCTCCTCGGTTTCGGATGCGGTCTTTGAATACAACCGCCGACTGATTGATGCTCTTTATGATATTGTTCCGGCAGTTAAACCGCAGCTTGCCTATTACGAATTGCTCGGTCTTGAGGGGCTTTCTGCCTATCACCAAACGGTCAGATATGCCAAAAGCAAGGGGCTTCTTGTCATTGCCGACGGAAAACGCAATGATATAGGCTCCACCTCTGAGGCATATGCAAAAGCCTTTCTTGATATCAACAACTGCGTTGATAACTTCTCGGTTACCCGCTCCGCAGCCGATGCCCTGACGGTCAACCCGTATCTCGGCATTGACGGAATTGCCCCCTTTTGTGACGAGTGCAACAAAAACGGCGCCGGAATCTTTGTTCTTGTAAAGACCTCCAACCCATCGTCAGGACAGCTTCAGGATATCAAAACCGAGGATGGCACTATTCTTTATGAAAGAGTTGCCTCCCTTGTTGCAGAATGGGGAGAGGATCTTATCGGCAAGTCGGGGTACAGCTTTGTCGGCGCTGTGGTCGGCGCCACCTATCCCGATCAGGCAAAAGCGCTGCGCCGACTGATGCCCCGCACCATTATCCTTGTTCCCGGCTACGGGGCACAGGGAGGAAGCGCAGATACCGCCGCCGTAAACTTTAATGATGACGGACTCGGCGCTATTGTCAATGCCTCCCGCAGCGTTATGCATGCCTATAAATCACCTAAATGGGCAGAAAAATATACCGCGGACACCTTCGACCTTGCAGCCAGATCGGAGGCGATAGCAATGACCAATGCCATAAACGAAGCTGTCGCCCGTAAATTGGAGGCGAAGAAATGAAACAAACATACCAATGCACCATTCTCGAGCGAGCAAAGCTTTCGGATAAAACGATCTCCCTTTTAATCGATGCCTCGCAGATAAGGGAAGAAATCTTACCGGGACAGTTTTTTCATATCAATTGCAATACTCAGGACAGCTATTTGCGCCGACCGATCAGTGTTTGTGATTTTGAAAAGGGCAGACTACGTCTCGTTTTTGAAATACGAGGGAAGGGAACCGCTAAACTCGCAAAACTAAATAAAGGGGATGCCATTGATCTGCTAGGTCCTCTCGGTCGCGGTTTTCACCTGCCGAAATCGGGAAAGCGCGCCGCCGTTGTCGGCGGCGGCATCGGCACCTTTCCCCTACTTTTTCTCACAAAATCTCTGTCCTTTCCCTGTGATGCTTTTTTAGGATTTCGCTGCGAGGAACAAATCATTCTTGCTGATGAATTTAAAAGTCTTCCTAATGTGAATCTTATCCTCTGCACCGACAACGGCAGCTGTGGATACTGTGGATTTGCCCCCTCAGCCCTCACGGAGGCTCTTGATGCGGGCAAGAATTATGACATCATCTATACCTGTGGTCCTCGGATCATGATGGATTGTGTTGCAAAGACCGCGACAGAGAAAAAAATTCCCTGCCAGCTCTCCCTTGAGGAGCGAATGGGCTGTGGTATCGGCGCCTGCCTTGTCTGTGCCTGCCAAACAAAGGAGAAAAACGGACAGTCTCATATGAGCCGTGTCTGTGCTGACGGACCGGTTTTCTGGGCCGAGGAAATCCTATAATCCTAACAAGATAAGGAAAATAAATATGAATATAAAAACAGAAGTAAATATCGGCGGTCTGGAGCTTCAAAATCCGGTAATAGCCGCATCGGGAACCTTTGGCTTTGGACGCGAATATGGAGAATATATCGATTTAAATTCCCTCGGAGCCATATCGGTAAAGGGGCTTACCCTCCGTCCCCGTGAGGGAAATCTCCCTCCTCGCATTGCAGAGACCCCCTCCGGCATACTCAACAGCGTCGGATTGCAAAATCCGGGAGTCCATGCCTTTATTCAAGAGGAGATCCCCTTTCTCCGCCGCTACCGTTGCAAAATAATTGCCAATGTTGCGGGGAGCACCGTTGAAGAATACGAAGAAATGGCGGAAATTTTATCTTCTGCCGATATAGATGCCATTGAGCTCAATCTTTCCTGCCCGAATGTAAAAGCGGGCTGTGCCGCCTTCGGCACCTCTGCGGCAATGATAAAAGAGGTCACCCGCCGTGTGAAAAACAAATACAACGGTCCTCTTTTTGTCAAACTCACACCCAATGTGACCAGCATATCCGAGCTTGCCCTTGCCGCCGAAGAAGGGGGAGCTGATGCTGTTTCCTTAATTAATACCCTTCTTGGCATGGCAATCGACATTCATACCAGAAGACCGATTCTTGCCAACAACACCGGCGGCTTATCGGGCCCCGCCATAAAACCCGTTGCCCTGCGTATGGTAAACGAGGTTTACCGCACGGTAAAGATTCCGATCATCGGCATGGGGGGAATTTCAACGGGAGATGACGCCATTGAATTCCTTTTGGCAGGCGCTTCTGCAATCATGGTGGGAACGGCAAGCTTTGTCAATCCCCGTGCCTGCCTTGACGTTTTTGACGACGTTCTGGCTTATATGAAAAACTACAATATCAGAGATATTGCCTCTCTTACAGGATCCCTTCGGCTAAACTGAATAATCCCCCAAAAGAATTCCCATTTTCAATCACAACAACACAAATTTTTACCGCAAGACATATCACTGGGAAGGAAACTAAGTAAAATGAATCTTGAAATTGTGGAAAACCTATTTAAAACCGAGGCCTTTCGCGTTGCACCGGAGGGCAGCCTTTTCTGGTACACATCAGGAAAACTCGGTCCCTTTTACATCAACACCCACTTTCTCTACGGTAGCGAAGGGGAGGCGAACTCCCTCCTTTCAAAAATCGACGCCCTCTCCAAAGACCGCCCGGCTTTAACCGCCATGCTGGTAAAAGAGAGTGCCGCACAGTACGAAAAAAATGAGATTTTCCGCGATGTCTGCAATGCTCTTGTGAAAATAATCCGTGAGAAAACAAAAAGTAATGCTTATGACTACATCTCAGGGGGAGAAAGACGGGACTGGTTTTTCTCGGTCATGTGCTCCTCTCTTTTAAAAAAGCCTCATCTCACCCTCTATAAAAACAAGGAGGCCTCCCTGATTATCGACGGGAAATATCAAGAGATAAGTCACCTGAAAGGCGCGCGCTGTCTGCATATTGCCGATCTTGTCACCGAGGCATCAAGCTATGAGCGGGCATGGATTCCCGCTGTTAGTACCCTTGGCGGCAAAATGCCTATGACAGTGGTTGTGGTAGACCGCAAGCAGGGCGGTGTACAACTTCTTAAAAATCTTGGAGTAGAAACCTTCTCCCTCACAGAGATTGATAAAGGAATGTTTGACCTTGCCGCAGAGAATTCCCTTATTACAGCTAATCAATACAGAATGCTGGTCTCTTATATGAAAGACACGACCGCATCGGTCAACGACTTTTTAAAGAAAAATCCCGACTTTATAAAAAAATCCTTAAGCAGCGATGAAAAAACCGCCATGCGCGCACGTCTCTGCATGGAAAAAGGCTTTTACAACATCAAATGATGTTGTAAAAGCCTCAATTTTTTATTAATCAAACGTCAGTTTGTCAGTGACCAAATCAATAGATAATAACCTGCATAACGCATTTTTTTAACTATTTGTTAATATCAATATAGGACCAATACTGCCTGAGATAGCTGTATCCCGACCAAAGAGTGACAATCGTCATAACAGCCATCGCTATATAGCTTAAAAGATAATCGGGCGTTGGCCAGGTTTTTGTAACGGCACGATCTAATAAAAGAGTTACGATACATACAATCTGAAGGACTGTTTTCAGTTTGCCTATAAATTTGGCGGCAACAACGGTACTGTCCTTGCCTGACACAATAAGTCGCAGCGAGGTCACCGCAAGCTCACGCAGAATTACTAGAATAGCTACCCAAATAAATATGTAGCTTATCTCCCGCTGCTTTACCAAAATAGCCAACAAAGCGCCGAATATCATAAATTTGTCGGCAAGCGGGTCTAGAAACTTTCCAAAATCGGTCACCGTATTGCTTCGGCGGGCAACTATACCGTCGAGGGTATCGGTTAGGGCCGTTAAAATAAAAATTGCAGCTCCGATAATATTTGACCACTCTCCCGGCAAAGGAAGCATAATGACCAACATAAAAACCGGAACAAGGAAAACTCTCAATATCGTGAGTTTGTTTGCCAGGTTGACCTTCATAGCTTACTCCTTGATTTAGTTGTAAATTGTATTTTTCCTATAACTGCTTTTAAAGGGTGCGGATATAGTCACCTTTTAAATCATAGTCAATGGCCTCGGTGATTTTTACCTCAACAAAGGTGCCTTCGGAAATTTGTTTGTTTGCTGAAAAATATACTTTTCCGTCAATGTCCGGGGCATCGGCATAGCTACTGCCATAATATATCCCGCTTACCGTATCATAGCCCTCTCAAAGAACGGTAACCTTCTTGCCGACCATCTTCTGACATATAGTATCGATAACCGCCATCTGCTCCCTCATCAGTATGTCATGTCTCTTCTGCATTACCTGAGTGTCAATTTGGTCTTCAAAATCATAGGCAGGGGTATCCTCTTCCCTCGAATAGACAAATGCGCCAAAACGCTCAAACTTAACCTCTCTGATAAAATGGCAGAGAGAAATAAAGTCCTCTTCACTCTCCCCCGGAAATCCGACAATAGCTGTTGTTCTCAACACGATATCGGGTATCTCACGGCGTAGCTTTTCTATAACCGAGCGAATGAAGGTGCTGTCCCCCCGGCGATTCATCCTTTTCAATACATTGTCAGAAATATGTTGAACAGGGATGTCCATATATTTAACAATCCGATCATTGTCACGAATTTCGGCTATTAATTCATCAGTTATCTTATCGGGATAGCAATAAAGAATCCGAATCCACGGAATTGCTGTAGCATCGGTAATGGCTCGCAGCAGCTCAGGCAGCCTATAATCTCCATAGAGATCAAGACCGTAACGTGTGGTATCCTGCGCGATTACACAGAGCTCCTTTACGCCCAGCGACTCCAGCTGCTTTGCCTCTGCAACTATATCCTCCATCGGACGAGAACGAAATTTCCCGCGCACAAGAGGAATGGCACAATAGGTGCAGCGGTTGTCACATCCTTCAGCTATCTTAAGGTAGGCGATATAATCCGGCGTTGTCAAAACTCTGTCACCGCCGAGGCGATGCTTTTCTTTGTCTTTGAAGGAGGAAAATTTCCTCCCCTCAGCAACCGACTTCACAGCAAGCGCAATATCATGGATACTGCCGACACCGAGAACGGCATCAACCTCCGGCATCTCTTCAAATATTTTTTCACGATATCTCTCGGCAAGACATCCCGTCACTACAATTCCCCGCAGCTTGTGATTTTTCTTAAGCCACGCCACATCCAAAATATTGTCGATTGACTCCTGCTTTGCACTCTCAATAAAGGCGCAAGTATTAATAATAATAATATCCGCTTCGACATCTACCGGGGTGATTTCAAACCCCTCGGTCAGAACCTCGTGCAGCATAACCTCAGTATCCACTTGATTCTTAGAACAGCCGAGAGAAACAAATCCGATTTTTAACATATTACCTTCTTATATTTTTATTTTTTTAATATCCATAGCGATACAAAAATGCTTTTATTTTAGCATATTCGGTATGGTTTGCCGGTTTTGGCTTTGGTGTTCCGAACTTCTTTTCAAGAAGCTTTCGCTTATTCTCTTCGAAATCGATCGCTCCCTCGCACTCGGCATAAATTTCCTCGATCAAGGAGTAATCATAGCGCTTGTTATAAAGCTCGGAAATAATCCGACGCTTGCCTAAAAGCTTGTTATTGGCAAGGTGCATAATCTGCATCCGAAGCTGCTCTTTTTCGTCTATATATCCCTTTTCCACAAGATATTGAGCAGCAATCTCAGCATGAGCCTTTGTATGCCCTCTCTGCATAAGTTTTGAAACAAGCCTTGCGCGATTGTTATCTCCAAAGGATAGTAAATAAAGTCCTCTGTTGATAGCGGTATACAATTTTGCCGCCTCCTCCAGCTTTTCAAAATTTTCCCGGGAAATAACCATTCCCGCAAAAAGCTTATCCAAGGAAAAATAGGCATCTGTCCCGATAACAAGCTCTCTTTTCTCTGCGTTCCCCTCATTCTCAATGAGAAAGGACAGGCAGATCGCTTCCCCCGCGTGAGTCGGGGTTATTTTTTCAAGCCGAATGATCACAGATCATCACCTAATTCAAAATCCCTAACATCGAGATCATCTTCCTCATCGACTTCAAAATCCTGCTCCGGATCGACATTTGCAAGCTTTTCCCGTACCTTTGCCTCAATTTCGGCAAACAGCTCAGGATTTGATTCGATATATTTGCGGGCATTGTCCTTTCCTTGAGCAAGACGCTGCTCCCCGTATGAAAACCATGATCCGCTTTTTTGGATAACGTCAAGAGTGACGCCAATATCTATAATTTCACTCGATTTTGAAATTCCACTTCCGTAAAGAATCTCAAACTCCGCAATCTTAAAGGGAGGGGCAAGCTTGTTTTTTACAACCTTGCATCTTATCTTGTTTCCGACAATATCGTTGCCGTTCTTGATAACACTGGCCTTGCGTATATCAATACGCACCGAGGCGTAAAACTTAAGTGCGCGTCCCCCTGTTGTTGTTTCGGGGTTTCCGTACATAACATTTATCTTTTCTCTTAGCTGATTGATAAATATAACAATGGTATTGCTCTTTGCAATCGCTCCTGAAAGCTTTCTTAAAGCTTGGGACATCAGTCTTGCATGAAGACCGACATGAGAGGATCCCATTGTTCCGTCTATTTCCTGCTGGGGAACAAGGGCGGCAACCGAGTCTATAACGATTATCTCAATTGCACCTGAGCGAACCAATGCCTCCGCGATTTCAAGGGCCTGTTCTCCGCTGTCCGGCTGTGAAACAAGCAAATTATTGATATCTACCCCGAGTTTTTTGGCATATACCGGGTCAAGAGCATGTTCGGCATCGATAAAAGCAGCCTCTCCGCCCACCTTCTGCACCTCGGCGATAATATGTAGAGCAAGGGTCGTTTTTCCGGAGGATTCCGGCCCGAAAATCTCTATTATGCGACCACGTGGAACCCCGCCGATGCCAAGCGCACGGTCAAGGGCAATAGAGCCGGTAGAAACCGCACTGACATTCATATTTGCAGTATCCCCAAGCTTCATGACAGCGCCTTTCCCGTATCCCTTTTCTATTTGTGCTATAGCTGTTTCAATAGCCTTCTTTTTTTGCTCCTGCGTTGCATCTGTAAGGGATTTAACAGCAGTTTTCTTTGTAGATGGCTTCATAGCTTCCCCTTTCTCTGGAAAGACATTTTCTTTTGTTTTCTTTGATATCTCAAATAATAATGGCTGTGTTTGATCATGCAAGGCATATTAACTCAAGCTTAATTCTGCCTTACATGACCAAATTTGCTGAAAAACAATCGTTTTACTTCCCCTTCACGGTTAATAGGTCGGTGTATCAAGAAGCCATTTTCCATTTTCATTAACCAATTTTAGTCTAACAACAAGCTCTGTTCCGCTGTCATCCTCGGTATCAACCTCAACTATAATGCGCTTGCCGTTTTTCTTCAGTACCTTTATGGTGTCAAAATGATAGGTTCTGGTTCCGGTTAAAATTGCTTCAAATTGGGAATACATCATCAGCTCGTTATCCTTTTCAGTATAACGGGCATAGACGATACCCACACCCTGTTCATTTGTCCCGGAAAAGGCATTGCTAAAAAGCAGGTTACTGTATTCTGACGAAAACACCTCTTGTGTTGCCTTCTTTATCTGGTCAATGCTTTGATAAGGGCTTTTTTTTGAAACATATTGATAGTGACCGACGCTGGCTCGCAAGATGTCAACAGGCAGCCCATCACCAAAATAAATTTCATTGAGCTCTTGTGAAGCCTTAACCCTCTCCTCAACCAAAACGGCGATTTCTTCATCGGTAGGCGCATTTGAGCTACAACCAAAGACCGATAATAAAATGATAGCAATCATCAATAGAAAAAGATACCTTTTCATGGGGCCGGCCTCCGTAACAAATATTTTTTTCTTGACCCGTTCACTTCTTAGTCTAGAAATGTTTTCTGAAATTTATTCTTTCGAACTGTTCTGTGTTTCATTTTCAGCCGTTTCATCAGCTATTTCCTTCTGTTCTGTATCATCCTGATCGATTAAATCATCAACCTCTTCAGAGGGCACCTTTGCAAAATTAACAATAGAAGCGCCTTCAGCCAGCCTCATGACAATAACGCCCCCGGCCGACCTTGAATAAACGGGTATTTCTGAAACAGATGTTCTTACAACTGTGCCGTCATTAGTGATCATCATGATGTCATCATCTTCATCCACCGTTGAAATAGATGCGAGAAGTCCTGTTTTTTCACTGATTTTATGGCAGGTTACCCCACGACCGCCGCGATTTTTCATTATTCTGAAATCATTGAAGTCGGTCCGTTTTCCATATCCGTTTTCAGTGATGGTGATGAGTTTTCTTGTATCGTCGACCAATGCAACACCGGCCACCTCATCCCCATTTTCAAGACGGATGCCAATAACTCCTCTTGCTACCCGTCCCATGCACCGAACATTTTCCTCTGTATAGCGAACGGCAAGACCCTGACGCGTTGCGATAATAATCTCACTGTTCCCTTTAGTATGACGAACAAAAACAAGCTCGTCGCCCTCGTCGAGAGTAAGAGCTATCTTGCCTCCTCTGCGTTTATAGGCGTATTCTGTCAAAAGGGTGCGCTTGATAATACCGCGCTTTGTAACCATAGTGAGATATTCGCCCTCTTCAAAAGAAGGGACGGAAATTGCTGCCGTTATCTTTTCCCCTTCGGAAAGCTCAATAATATTGACAATATTAGTTCCCTTTGCTGTTCTTGATGCCTCCGGTATCTGATAAACCTTTATCATATGAACCTTGCCGGTATTAGTAAACATCATGAAATAGGAATGGCTGTCAACAACCATCACATTTTCAATGAAATCCTCTTCCTTGGTGGACATGGCAATAATGCCCTTGCCTCCTCGGCGTTGGGCAGAATAGGTGCTAACCGGCTGTCTCTTGATATATCCTGCGTGGGTCATGGTAAGAACGCATTTATGGCGTTCTATCAAATCCTCAAGAACGATGTCGTCCTCCGACTCAAATATCTCTGTAAGCCTTTCATCAGCAAAGCTTTTCTTTATTTCCAGCAGCTCTTCCCTAATAATGTCTCTTGTTTTACTGTCGTCAGCTAAAATCGCCTGTAATCTTTCAACCGTCTCGGCAAGGCTTAATAAGCGATCTTCGATTTTCTTCCGTTCAAGCCCGGATAACCGACCTAAAGTCATCTCTACTATTGCCTGTGCCTGAACCTCTGTAAACTTAAACCGGGCAATCAATGCCTCCTTCGCTTCGGGAACAGAGGCGCTCTTCTTTATAAGCTCAATAACTTCGTCTATATGATCGATCGCTATCTTATATCCCTCATAAATATGCATCTCCCGCAGGGCACGGTCAAGCTCAAACTGGGTGCGGCGAACTATTATTTCTTCCTGGAATTTAATATAATGGGTCAGTATTTCCTTAAGATTTAACACTTTCGGCTCGCCGTCTACAAGAGCCAGCATATTAACGGCACAGGTATCCTGAATCTGGGTATATTTATAAAGCTGATTGAGGATAATCTGCCCGTTTGCATCCCGCCTATATTCAATAACTATACGCATTCCGCGGCGGCCGGACTCATCTCTTATTTCTGTAATACCCTCTATCCGCTTATCCTTTACAAGGTTCGCCATGCTTTCCACAAGCTGGCTCTTATTGACCATATAGGGTATTTCGGTAATAATAATTCTCCGGTGATCTTCCTCAACCTCTGCTCGTGCTCTAACCTTTATATGTCCGCGTCCGGTACTGTATGCCTCAAAAATCCCGGCGGTGCCGTATATCGTTGCTTTTGTCGGAAAGTCGGGACCCTTTATATACTGCATAAGATCAACGACAGTCGCATCGGGATTATCCATAAGATGAATAGCTCCGTCTATTACCTCTCCAAGATTATGGGGAGGGATATTGGTAGCCATTCCAACTGCTATTCCGACAGCGCCGTTAACCAGAATATTAGGAAAACGAGAAGGCAGAACAACCGGTTCCTTTAGTTTGTAATCGAAGTTTGGCGCAAAATCAACAACATTTTTGTCGATATCCGCCATCATTACGTTGGAAATTTTAGATAGTCTTGCCTCTGTATAACGATAAGCAGCGGCACTGTGTCCATCTATATTACCGAAGTTTCCTTTACCCTCTACAAGAGGATAACGATATGAAAAGGGCTGTGCCATACGTACCATTGTATGATAAACGGCAAGGTCGCCATGGGGATGATAGCGTCCGAGAACATTACCGACCGTTGTTGCCGATTTTCTGAAAGGGCGATCATAGGTCAGGCGATCCTCATACATCGCATAGATTATGCGGCGTTGTCCAGGCTTCATGCCGTCTCTTACATCGGGAAGAGCACGGCTTGTAATAACACTCATAGAATAGTCAATAAAAGATTTTTTTACCTCTTTTTCCATCGGAATATTGACTATTTTTTGATCGCTGAATTCTAAGTTTTCTTTATTATCCATATTTTATGACCAATATTTATTCAACAATAACTAAATTGAATAAATCTATCCTTATTCGATAAATTTTAGTGTCTTGCAGAGATTTCCACAGCGTTTTCCACAGCCTGTGGAAAATTAAACATCCAAGTTTGACACGTATTTTGCATTTTTTTCGATAAACTCTCTTCTGGGCTCAACCTTATCGCCCATTAAAACAGAAAATATTTCATCACACCTGATAGCGTCTTCGATTTCTACACGAAGAAGGGTACGTGTCTCAGGATTCATTGTAGTTTCCCACAATTGCTCTGCATCCATTTCACCAAGACCCTTGTAGCGTTCGGCCTCGGCATTTTTTCCTAATTCCATCATCAGCTGATCCCGCTGCTCATCCGAAAAAGCGTACATTTCCTTTTTTCCTTTATAGACTTTATATAAAGGGGGCTGAGCGAGATAAACATATCCACCCTCTATCAGCTTTTTCATATGACGGAAAAAGAAAGTAAGAAGCAAAACACGAATATGTGCACCGTCAACGTCAGCGTCGGCCATGATAATTATTTTGCCATAGCGTAGCTTTTCTATATCAAAATCGTCACCTATTCCACAACCGAGAGCTTGTACAATAGGAATTATTGAAGGATTGGAATAGATTTTATCAAGACGGCTTTTTTCAACATTAAGCACCTTTCCGCGCAGGGGAAGAACAGCCTGAAAACGGCTGTCACGACCGTCCTTTGCAGAACCGCCCGCCGAATCTCCCTCAACAAAATAGATCTCGGTCAGTGCCTTCTCCTTCTCCTGACAATCGGCGAGATTACCGGGCAGGGTAGACACTTCAAGCACATTTTTTCTTCGGGTAAGTTCCCGTGCCTTTCTTGCCGCTTCTCTTGCCCGTGAGGCCGCGAGTGCCTTGTCAATAATTGTTCGACCTACAGCCGGATTCTCCTCAAAAAATTCTTCAAGCTTTTTTGTTACCAAAGAATCTACAAAGGAGCGCATCTCCGAATTGCCAAGCTTGCTCTTTGTCTGCCCTTCAAACTGGGCATCGGTCAATTTAACGCTTACTACGGCACAGATTCCCTCCCGCACATCCTCTCCGGTCAGGTTTTTCTCATCCGCCTTAAGAGCGCCTGTCTTTCTTGCATAATCATTGATTGCTTTTGTCAGTGCGGATTTAAAGCCTGTCTCATGGGTCCCGCCCTCGATTGTATTAATGTTGTTTGCAAAAGTAATCAATGTTTCGTTATAACTGTCGTTATATTGAATAGCAACCTCGGCTATATAGTTATCACTTTCTCCGCGAATATAAATAACCTTTGAATGAAGCACCCCTACCCGCTTGTTCTTATTAAGGTGCTCGACAAAGCTGATAATACCGCCTTCATATTGAAGCTCATCCTGTATAATTTCTTCTCCGCGCTCGTCACGCAGAGTTATATGGATTCCCGCATTCAAAAAGGCCTGCTCCCTCATGCGGTTGCGCAATATTTCATAATCAAATGTAGTTTCTTCAAAAATGCTTTTATCGGGCATAAAACGAACATAAAGACCATGGGATTCACACGGTCCTTCGTTTCTGAAAGGTCTTGCTACCTTTCCTTTTTCAAAGCGGATGGTATATCTTTGATTGTCATAGCAGTTGTCTATCTCCATCCATTCGGAAAGGGCATTTACAACCGATGCTCCAACACCGTGCAATCCACCTGATATTTTATATCCGTCTCCGCCGAATTTTCCCCCGGCATGAAGAACGGTATAGACAACTTCAAGAGTGGGAATTCCCATTTGCGGATGAATAGCGCTGGGGATCCCGCGTCCGTCATCGCGAATAGATGCGCTACCGTCGGCATGCAAGGTAATGGTAATATTTTTACATTCACCTGCAAGGGCTTCGTCTATCGAATTATCTACAATCTCATAAATCAAATGGTGCAGCCCGCGCACCGAAGTCGAGCCTATATACATTCCCGGTCTTTTTCTGACCGCCTCTAGTCCCTCTAAAACCTGTATTTGATTTTCGTCATAGACATGATTTTCATGTTGCATATTAAAACAATCTATTCCTTTCGTTTTTCCTGATTCTATTACATAAAGATTGAGATGAAATATGTGAGAAGCATATTTTTGTTTTTCCCTTGTCCTTTTCATTCTCAAAAAGGATAAAGGATTTTGGGAGATCTTCGGTAGCTGATTCAATGAGTCCGTTTTTTTCGGCATTTTTGAAAAATCTTTTTGATTGTTCGGAAATTGAAGCATTATCCATATCAAAAATACCTATAATTTTATTCTTTCTGATAATCCTATTATTACCTACCAGAAGATACATAAATCGAAATCTCCCATATTCTCTTGTTTTTACTGTAAAATAGTGTATTTGCCCTTTTCCACATAAATTTTTCTTATTTCCCTATCATCACAAAAAAGATCTTTTTCGCAGCTTGTAATAATTATTTGTCTGTTCTCAAGAGCATTCAAAACATAATTTTTTCTTGAATCATCAAGCTCGCTTAATACATCATCAAAAAGAAAAACCGGATATTCCCCCATCAAATCCCTTGATATTTCCCCCTCCGCCAGCTTAATGGCAAGGGCAATCGAACGCTGCTGTCCCTGGGAGGTGAAATTTCTGGAATTTACTCCGTTTAATTTTATAATAATATCATCTCTGTGAATTCCATATAGAGTTGCTTTAGCATTTTTTTCTTTTTCTATGTTATTAAGAAGAAGTGATGTGTAATCCTGTATAACCTTTTCCTTTGTTGCTTCTTTGTCATCGATATCACAACGATATCTTAGGGAAACCGATTCCGCCCCCCTTGTCATTTCGTTTATATAAAGATTTATATAATACTCCAGTCTGGAAATATAATCCTTTCTCGCCATATATATATCAGCCGCGTAATTGGCAAGTATCAGAGACCATGCCTCAATCTGGCTTTTATTTTTAGCGGAAAAATTTTCTTCTCTCAATAATGTGTTTCGGTTGACGACAATTGCATTGTAATTACTAAGCCATTTGATATAACCGGGCATCGATTGGGAAAGTGCAATATTTAACAATGAGCGTCTCTCTCCCGCTCCTCCTTTTATAAGAGAAAGATGATCCGGACAAAAGAAAACAGCGCGAAATCGACCGATCATATCGGGCAGTCTGTCTATTTTTATTCGGTTATGATGGCGCACCTTTGCCCCTTCATAATAACGAATGCTCAGCTGCTGCTCTCTTCCTTCCGCTTCATAATTCAATGTGTTAAAATATTCGTTTTTCCCGATAGTTGCTATTTCACGGTCAGAGGCGCCCCTAAAGCTTTTTCCCCTTGCAAAGGTATAAATAGCTTCCAATACATTTGTTTTGCCCTGTGCATTGTTGCCGATCAAAACATTGACACCCGGAGAAAATTCAATGCTTGCTTTTTCTATGTTTCTGTAATTTTCAAGGACTATACTTCGGCAATACACAAATACCTCTCCTATAAAGCATTGAATTCCTTTTCTCCTGCCATTTTAAAATACACTAATCTTTCATTTTTACAGGCAAAACCATATAAAGGAAATTGTCGTTTTCATCAAAATTCTCCGGCTCAATTGTCATACTCATCAAAGGAGAAATAAGCTTTATCCTTACCTTTTCTGTTGTTGCAGCCCGCAGACTTTCAAGAAGATATCTGCAATTGAACCCTATCTCAATTTTGCCGCCCGAATGCTCGCAAGAAATCTCGTCATACACATTTCCGTTTATTGAGGTCGAGGATAATTTTAAAAGATTATCTTCAAAAGAGCATTTTACATAGCTGCGAACACTTCCCGCCGATTTATCCTCCGATACCAATGCGGCTCTCTCAAGCCCTTCGATCATTTCGTTACGGGATATAACAACATTGATAGGCTGATCCTTTGGTATAATTCTCTTATAATCAATATAATCACTGTCAATAAGGCGGGAGAAGAAGATTATTTCCCCGATATTAAAGATAATATGCTTTCTAGCAAGGGAAATAGAAACAACATCCTCCCCGTCCGGCAAAAGCTTTTGCAGCTCGTTCAAGGATTTTCCCGGAACGATAAAGCTAAGTGAAAGATTTTCTTCAGACTGATTGATTTTGCTGATAACCTCACATTTTGCAAGGGTATAGCTGTCACAAGCGACAACGGTTATCCTATCATTATCGATTTCAAAATAACCGCCGCAGAGCATTGGGCGCATATCCTGCACTGCTATAGAATGAGAGGTTTTATTAATAAGACCCTTCAATATTCCCGATTCAAGGCAAAAATTATTTATTCCGCTTAATTCAGGCAAGGTGGGAAAATCTCTTCCGTTAAGAGCATGAAGGGAAAATGAGCTCTTGCCGCTGGTGATGGTAGCAAGTAGTTTTTCATTTATTTCAACGGTAATGGTATCCTGTGGCATCATGCGAACAATCTGAAAAAAGCGATGTGCGTTTATAATATTGCTGCCCGGTTCGATAACAGTTGACTCAACCGTTGCACAGACGCCCTTTTCCATATCATAAGTAGAAAGACGACAGGCTTTGTCATCAATTGTTTCAATTAATACTCCCTCAATAGAGGTAAAAGTATTTTTAGTTGAGACTGCACACATTGCAGGGGATAATTTTTCAATAAGAGAGTGTTTTTCAAAAATAACCTTCATTTTTTCACCGTTTTATTTTCTTTTAGGAAGAAAATAAATTATCCTTTATTATAAAAAAATAATAAATATATATATTTATTTTAGTAATAGCAGTAGTAGGGGAGGGGTAAACTGTTATAAAGTCGGATAGGTCTTTTATATAAAGGGAAAGAGGGAAAAGATTTACTGGAATTATACTTTAAAAGCGATAGAAATTTTGTGGAAAAATTTATATTAAAAAATGTTTTTCTTTTTTTAGAAATGCTTTTTCTGATTTTGGGGTAATTAACAAAACGAAAAATAAAAAAAATTGGGGAAAAGAAGTAAAACTTTAAATACAAAAAAGGAAACGATAACAGCATTTACCCAAATTAACAAGAAGAAACAAAGAAGAAAGGTCCTTGTTTTAAAAGGAAACCTTTTTATTCCGAACAAGCGAAGAAAAGTTTTACACAAAAATTATCAAAGTAGGATAAAGATGAGGAAAAGGGGTGTAAAACTATATAAAAGCATATTTATCCCTTTACTTCTTTAATTAAATCGGAAATTTCCGTTTCAAAAAGAGGATTTTGCTCTATATCCTTTTCAATTTTACGGACAGAGGACAAAATTGTGGTATGATCCCGTGAAAAAATAGACCCGATAGAGCTTAGAGAAAGCTCGGTAAGGCTTCTTAAAAGATAGATACAGATATGACGCGCATTGGCGATGTTATCCGTTCTTTTTTTACTTTTAATAACCTCGGTGGGGATATTGTATCTTTTAGAAACGGTATTGAAAATTTTATCAATGGTGACATTCACCGGCTCACTGCCTGATAAAAGATCGGAAATAGCGTTTTTTGCAAGCTCGAGAGTAACCTCGGAGCCGGTCAAAAAGCTCATAGCCGCGATTTTTTTAATAGCTCCCTCAAGCTGGCGGATATTGCTTTTCAGCCTGTCCGCCAGATATGTAACCACATCGTTGGGCAGGCGAAGATCCATAGCAGCGGCTTTCTTTTTAATTATAGCCATACGAAGCTCAATATCCGGCGGCTGAATGTCAACAATAAGACCCCATTCAAACCGGGTTTTCAGTCTGTCCTCGAGAGTCTTAATATCACGAGGAGGTCGGTCGGAGGTTAGAATAATCTGTTTATGTTCTTCGTAAAGGGAATTAA
Source organism: Clostridiales bacterium (assembly GCA_012519315.1). GTDB lineage: Bacteria > Bacillota > Clostridia > Oscillospirales > CAG-272 > JAAYQM01. Next base: position 16,681 of record JAAYQM010000048.1, read on the forward strand.
ATGTGTGGAAAAATTCCTCCTGTGTCGATTCTTTTCCCGCAATAAACTGAATATCGTCAATAAGAAGAACGTCGGCATTACGATATTTGTCCCTGAATTTAATAGTATGCTGTTTTGAGATGCTGTCTATCAGCTGATTTGTAAATTCCTCTCCCTTGATATAAATAATATTGGAATTAGGGAAATTAATGGAAATTTGATTTGTAATCGCATACATCAGATGAGTTTTGCCAAGACCGCTTTGTCCGTAAATAAAAAGAGGATTATATGCTGTGGAGGGATTGTTTGCCACTGCAATGCAGGCCGCATGGGCAAATTTGTTTGAGTTGCCGACGATAAAATTGTCAAATGTGTATTCTTTTGACACATATTTTACAGAATCATTGTGATAGGCAGAGCTGTCCATAGAAAGGTTGTCCTTTTCACCTGAAAAAGAGGGGGAAACAGAAGTAATGCTTTGCGGCTGTGGAACGGAGGCAGATATTTGCTCAATCCCTTCAATATCCACAAGACCTTTTTCATTTGAAAGAATAATTATTTCGACTTCGAAGCCGAGAATGTCGGCCATATGGGTTGAAATAATGTCATGATATTTATTAATAATAATATTTCTTTTAAAATCGCTGTTAATCATGAACACAGCGCGGCTTTCGGTGAGGGATATAAGATCAAGATTTCCAAACCAAAGATCAAGGGTGGTTTGGGAGAAATCCTCTTTCATTTTATCCTTTACCAAAGACCAGACATTTTTAACATCATCAAGAGACTGCATGAATCTGTCCTTTCTGAGTTTTTATATAAAATGCAGATCTTGCGGAAACCAAAAAAACAAAGAAAAAAACGGGGAAAAATCGCCCTGAAAATTAGGAACCTCCGCAAAAATGTATCATATATATTATACCACAGAATACTTCATTTTTCAAGAACAATATATAATAGGGGAGACTTTTTTCATAGACTTTTAACAGAAGATTATATAAAAAGATATTGTACAGTCAAAGTTTAATATGCTATAATGAATAACAGAAATAGAAAACAAAGATATAAAAGCAGAAAAGTAGAAAATGCAACCTATAAATGCAGAAAGGAGATTGTTTTTGATTATCAAAAGCAGCTTGAGGTTTAATGAAAAATATAGGGGTTCTTATTCCTCTTTTGAACAGTTTAAAAGAGCTTTTTTCTCCTTATCTGATAATACTGTTCGGAGCAAAATACGAAGAGGAAAATAAAATCGTTGACATAGATATATGTATTGTAACCGATATATTATCTAATAAGAAAGAGATGCTGCGTAAAGCCTATCTCAAAACTGATTGTGACATTCCTTATGATATATTTATCTATTCTCCGCAGGAATGGGATGAAATGAAGAAGGACAGCGGCAGCTTTGTGTCACGAATAATCAGAAAGGGATATGTCTGGTATGAGCAGGAAGCGTAAAGGCGACAGCAAATTACATACCGATTGGTATGATTATGCAAAAAGAGATGTAGCTGCCGCGCGTATGCTTTACAACGATCCTTTTACTATCATATATGGTTTTTTTCATTGTCATCAGGCAGCTGAAAAGGCGCTGAAGGGCTATCTGCTTTATTGTAACGGATATGCACCTGACGGTCATAATTTGATTTATCTTTGCAGAAAGGTAGGAGAAAAAATAGGTGAGGTTAACGGTTTTTTAGAGCTTTGTGTTGACCTGAATATTTATTATATTCAGGCGAGATATCCTTCAGATTTTAAAATCGAATGGTTGCCTGAGGAATTAGTCTATTATACCGGGGAAATTGTTAAGCTATTTAAAATATTAAATAAAGAAAGTAAAAATAAGAAAAGGGAGAGAAAATGAAAGCATCTGAGTTGATAACAAAAATTAAAAAAGGTGAATTTTTTAATCGCTTATATGATATTTACGGCGAGGACGCAACACGCCAATCCTCGCGATACATAAAAACCATAGAGGAGTTTTGCAAACAATACGGAGAGGACAGACATATCACTCTTTTTTCGGTGCCCGGGAGAAGTGAAATTTGCGGAAATCATACCGACCACAACCACGGAAAGGTTATGGCGGCAGGGGTTAATTTAGATATCATTGCCGTTGCATCAAAAAACACAGAGGATATAATCCGTATTAAAAGTGAAGGGTATGACGAGGATTGCGTTAACTTTTCCGAATATAAAAATACCGATAAAAATTATTATTATAAATCAAAAAGCTTGATTGCCGGTATGGCGGCAGGCTTTGAGAAGGAAGGATATAGTACAGGAGGATTTGACGCTTATACAACTACCGAGGTCTATAAAGGATCAGGGCTTTCTTCCTCGGCTGCCTTTGAGGTGATGGTAGGAAATATCATTAATCATTTTTATAACGAGGGGAAAGTTACAGCTCTTGACATAGCAAAGATTGCCCAGTATTCTGAGAATGAGTTTTTCGGCAAGCCTTGCGGTCTTATGGATCAGACGGCCTGTGCCGTTGGGGGATTTGTAGAGATTGATTTTGAGACGCCCTCAAATCCTCTTTTGATAGGCCATGATTTTAATTTGGATGAAGCGGGATATAGCCTCTGTATTATTAACACAGGGGGAAATCATGCCGACCTTAATGAAGATTATGCCTCGGTTCCGGCTGAAATGAAGGCAGTTGCCGAGTATTTTGGAAAATCGGTGCTTCGGGAAATTTCTTGGGAAAGTCTTATAGAAAATATCCCCGCGCTTAGAAAAACGGTAGGTGACAGGGCTATTATGCGCGCTTATCATTACTTTGCGGAAAATAAAAGGGTGACAGAGGCTGCAAAGGCGCTTAAAACAGGGAATATTTCTCTCTTTTTGAGCAAAATTTCCGAGTCGGGAAATTCCAGCTTTAAATATCTGCAAAATGTCTATACTGTGAAAAATGTAGCAGAACAGGGTCTTTCCTTAGCCCTGTGTCTGACCGAGGACTTTCTTTCTTCAAGAGAGGGAGCGTATCGTGTGCACGGCGGCGGATTTGCCGGAACAATACAAGCCTTTATCAAAAAAGAAGATGTGGAAAGGTATAAAGAAAGAATAGATGCAGCCTTCGGCAAGGGGGCCTGTGCTGTTCTCAATGTCAGAAAATACGGAGCTATAAAAGTTATATAGTGTTATAAAAGTGGAAAAATAACTGTCAAATGACCGACAATCAACGAAAAACAGGAGATAGGCAATGAAAAAGAAAAAGGACAAAAACAACAACGAAAGGGAAATAATCGGCAAAAAAAAGTTTAATTATAAGCTTTTGTTGATACTCATTTTTAATACGATTATTATTTTCAGCATTTACCGACTAGGGGTAATGATGGAGTATGAGCCTATTCTTTGGATTTACTTTGCCGCAGCTCTCCTGTTTTCTTTGGCTTATATTATTTACAATCGGGGATTGTCCAGAAGAAATATTACACCGGATATGTTGCCCGATACATGGAGCCCGATTCAAAAACAGAAGTTTTTTGATGAGGATAAAAAGTGGAAGGAAAAATCAAAATGGATGCTTACCATTTTATTTCCGTTGATTATTACTTTTATGTATGAATTGTTGGATCTCTTTTTCTTTGAGAATCTTAAGTTTATTTTTCCCGCTTTATTCTAGCTGACAGCCAAAAAACAGAAAGGGATCTAAATAGTTGCAATTAATAGAGAAAAGTCAAAATGTCAAAATTGTCACCCTTTACTCCGGTTCGGGTGGAAATGCCGTTTATCTTCGTATAAATGATTTGGAGTTGTTAATCGATGCGGGAAAGAGCACACGCGCCCTTGAAAGAGCCCTTGTTTCTGCCGGTTCTTCTCTTTCAAATATTGATGCGATTTTTATCACACATGAGCATAGGGACCATACGGGAGCCCTTGAGGTTTTATCTAAAAAATACAGTATTCCGGTTCACATGACAGAGGGGTCGGCACAAACCCTTTTGAACCGTTCCTGCGCACTTGAAAACAATATTTTTACGCACGAATCAAAATTTTCTGTATCCTTTGGAGAAATTTGTGTGAGGTCATTTTTGACTCCCCATGACAGTGTTATGAGCGTAGGCTATACCATTGACTTTGAAGAAAAGGGGAAGTGTCGCCGTTTTGGTATTGCCACCGACATGGGATACATAACCGAGGAAGTAAGAGATTCTCTCCTTGGCTGTCATTATGTTATTATTGAATCAAATCATGATATCGCAATGCTGCAGAACGGAGGATATCCCTCATTTTTAAAAAGGAGAATTCTTTCCGAGCGCGGACATCTTTCAAATGTTGAATGTGCAGAGTTTCTACCCGAGCTTGTAGCCTCGGGGACGCAAAAGATTCTGCTTGCCCACCTCAGCAAAGAAAACAACCGACCGGATATTGCTTATGAATGCTGTCGCCGTTCCCTGCTTTCTCATTATTCTGAGCAGTGTTTTGATCTTCGTGTTGCGGACAGTGACAATTTGACCGTTTTATGCGGATGAGAGAGCTTTAGAAGGAAAAGGATAAATATACAAAAGATCACCTTAATATCGGTGGGAAATCTGAAAGAAGAATATTTTCGCAATGCTGCCGCAGAATATGAAAAAAGACTATCCGGTTTTTGCACATTTCGAAATATTAACCTAAAAGAAGAAAAGATAAGAAATGAAAATAGTCAGGCAGAAATAGTGGCTGCTCTTGAAAAAGAAGGGGAAAGGATAATAGCATCCTTTCCTGCCCGCGCCTATAAAATTGCCCTCTGTATCGAGGGGGAGCAATATACATCGGAGGGACTTGCCTGTCAAATTGAAAGGATAGGCGAGATAACATCGGAAATATGCTTTGTTATCGGAAGCTCCCATGGTTTATCGGAAAAAGTAAAAAAGAGCTGTGATAAGACCTTTTCTATGTCGAGGTTGACATTTCCGCACCAATTGGCCCGTATCATTTTACTTGAAGCAGTTTATCGTGCGCTGAGCATTTCAGCAGGCGCTAAATATCACAAATAATGCGCAAAAATTGTTTTATACCCAAAAAAGGAGAAAAAAGAAGCATGTCTCTATTTTTGAAAATAGAAAAAGGTTTTACTAAACCTAGGATTTATAAATTTTTTAGTCTTTGTTTTCTTCTTTTGTTCACCTTTATTGTCTTAGTTTATCAAAACGGGTATTTCAGCATTTCCTTTATAAAAGATGGAAGAGATAGCGAGCAAATCACTACCGATACGCAAAGCGGGAAAACAACAGGAAAATCCACCTCCTTACCGAATTATGAAATTGGTGATGAGGACGAAGAATACGATATAGAATATGCGAGAAAATATATTTTTGAGCTGAGGAAAGCGCAAAACATCAGTAAAATCGGATTGACCGCGGGAGAGAATAAAACCGAAGAAGAAATAGACGATGAAACCCCGATTTATAAAAGCAGCCTTGATCTTATAGAAGAAGGATATAAGCTTTCTTATGCAGACTATAAGAAGGATTCCTTTGTGATCGGACAGATCAAACTTGAGGGTATTTCAAAAGAGTATACGCAAGGAATGAAGAATCTTCTGGCTTACCGTATTGTTCGACCTGAGCAGGACGGGATACCATATACACAGAGTTATATTAAATCTCAAGCCAGACTAACCCTGGAGCCTTATATGGGATATATTATTCATACGAGTAAGGGCAAGCAACTGATAAAAAACAGTTATGGCACGTTGCTGGGCTCTTTTGAGGGCGGCTCATTTATGCCGGCATATACGCGAGACAATGATGATCGGCCTTTGTTTTTTATCAATAATGTTTTTAATAAATATTATTATCTTGATGAGGCAACCGGTCAATTTGTTTTAAGTGACTATAATGAAAAGAAAGATTCAAGGGGGCTCTTTTTTGATTACAATCCCGATTTTGGAAAATCGGATAATGATATTCAAAGATTATATACCATTGAAAAAAAGCTGATTCCCGACCCTGATTATGATCCGAGCACAGAGGGGAAGAACGGGGAAAATCTTCTTTCAGCGCCGCCGGAGTATAACTTTTTATCGCTGATTACCGGAAGAAATAATGTCAATATCCGAAAATTATACACAGCTGTTGAAAATATAAATGTTTTTGATGATGAGGACACATCATCGCCGGAGACAACAACTCCTCCGGAGACAACAACCTCTCCGGAGACAACAACCCCTCCGGACACAACAACTCCTCCGGACACAACAACCCCTCCGGACACAACAACTCCTCCGGACACAACAACCCCTCCGGACACAACAACTTCGCCGGAGACAACAACTCCGCCGGAGACAACAACTCCGCCGGAGACAACAGGATCGGAGGAAACCACAACTCCGCCAGACACCACCGATCCGGAGGAAACCACAACTCCGCCAGACACCACCGATCCGGAGGAAACCACAACTCCGCCTGATACGACAGATCCGGAGGAAACCACAACTCCGCCGGATACCACCGAGCCTGTTATCGATCCTCCGATGATTGAGATAGAAATTTTTAAAGGGGCATACGGTTATCGACGTGGGAGAGAGATAACCGGCTATCAGTTTCCCATACTTTACAATTTTTCAGGCGGCTTTGGTTGTGTTGTCTATGAAAACGGAAACCTTATGTTTGTTCGCACAAATGGTTATGTCGGGATAACAGGAACAAGATACTATTTTAATGAAAATGGCAGATATGTTTTGGCATCCTATGTTGAGCCTCTGATTCGTGGCGTCGAATCTCTCGGATATTATTATTTTGACGAGGGACTGGTACGGGTCAGACAGCTTGATATCGATTCGGTTCATAAGAGTAAGGTAACCGGTGATTATGATTATTTAATCTACACCGATGGAAAACGATTTAATATTCCCTCAGGATATACCTTGGTTTCTTATTCGGACGGCATACTCCTCCTTGAGAAAAACGGTTATTACGGTTATTATCACAAAAACGGTTATTGGGTTGCCCAGCCCATTTTTACCTATGCCCGTCCTTTTGTTGAGGGACTTGGCGTTATCGGATTTAAGGGTAGCAAAAAGGGGGTTATTGACACAGCCGGTAATGTGGTTGTTCCCTTTGCCTATGAAGCCATTTCGGACATTTCCAGCGGAATTATGATCGGTTATCGAGCGGAAGACGGCTGGGCCGTTCTTGGTAAATTTACAAAGTAGAACACCCCTTTGGCTTATCTGAAAAATGATAAGGGATACAACTGTTGGGGATTTTGTTGATAAAACCGACGGCCGACCCATTTTGGTCGGTCGTTGGTATCTTTTAACGTTAAGGACAAGAGGAAAATGAAGTTTAAAGCAGATGTTGCGGTTATAGGGGCCGGTCATGCGGGGGTAGAGGCAGCTCTTGCCTGTGCAAGGCTTGGGCTTGATACCGTTATTTTTACTATCAATCTTGATTCGGTTGCCAATCTGCCCTGCAATCCGTCGATAGGGGGAGCGGGAAAGGGGCATCTTGTCTATGAGATTGACGCTCTCGGAGGTGAGATGGGGAGAGTTGCCGATATGGCAACCCTGCAAAGCCGTACCCTTAATCTCGGCAAGGGAGCCGCCGTTCATTCAAAGCGGATACAAGCGGACCGAACCCTATATCGCATCCTTATGAAAAGTGTGCTTGAAAAACAGGAAAATCTAAGGCTGATTCAAGCGGAGATTGTCGATATTCGCTGTGAAGAAAAAGGCGGGAAAAAGCAAATCACAAGTGTAATCACCCATCTTGGAGAGGTATGGGAGGTATGTTGCGCAATTATTTGTGCAGGAACATATTTGAATTCTACCATATTTGTCGGTCAAGTCTCTTATGACAGCGGGCCTGACGGGCTGATGCCCGCAAAAGGGCTTTCCTCCGCCCTGTTCCGGGAAGGAATTAAGCTGATGCGTTTTAAAACCGGTACACCGGCAAGACTGAAAAAATCCACTATCGATCTTTCAAGGCTTGATGTGCAGGAGGGCGAGGAGAGGATTGCTCCTTTTTCGGTTTTGACTGATCCTGTAGCGCTGAACAGTATCAGACAGATTCCATGTTATATGCTCTATACCAGTAAGGTCAGCCATGACCTAATACGAAAAAACCTTCATCGTTCGGCTATGTATTCGGGAAAAATCCACGGAACCGGGCCGCGGTATTGCCCGTCTATTGAGGATAAAATCGTCCGCTTTGCTGATAAGGAAAGACACCAGCTTTTTCTTGAGCCGATGGGCGGCGACACTGAAGAAATGTATCTTCAGGGATTTAGCACCTCTATGCCCTCCGAGGTTCAGCATGAGATGCTTCGCTCCCTTGACGGCTTTGAAAATGTTCAGATTATGCGCTATGCCTATGCTATAGAATATGACTGCGCTGATCCGACACAGCTTTATCCCACGCTGGAATTTAAATCGATTGCAGGACTTTACGGAGCGGGGCAGTTTAACGGAAGCTCCGGTTATGAGGAGGCGGCGGCACAGGGATTGATTGCCGGCATTAATGCGGCGATGCGTCTTCTGGGAAAGGAGAGCGTTGTTCTCGAACGAAGCAGCTCGTATATCGGAACGCTTATAGACGATTTGGTGACAAAGGGAACAAACGAGCCATATCGCATTATGACCTCCCGTTCGGAATACCGTCTTCTTTTGCGGCAGGATAATGCCGATCTCAGGCTTACTGATATCGGATACAGAGTTGGACTTATCAACCGGAAGCGGTATGATGACTTTTGCAGAAAGCGGGAGCAGATCGAGGAGGAGATCAGACGGATGAATAAAACGATTATCTCGCCCTCGAGCAAAACCAACTATCTTTTGCGTTCATACGGCAGCGCCGAAATAACAACAGGAGCAAGGCTTGCCGATTTATTGCGGCGACCTGAGCTTGATTATGAAAAGCTGACCCCCCTTGATGAGGGGCGCCCCCCGATTAGTGAGGCGGCAGCAAGGACGGCGCAGATTATGATCAAATATGAGGGCTATATCAATCGTCAGCTGGCAGAGGTCAAGCGTCAGGAAAAATATGAGAAAAGATTGATTCCCCCGGAAGTGGATTATACAAAAATCAGGGGTCTTCGACTTGAGGCGGTGCAAAAGCTGTCAAAAATACGTCCTATTAATATCGGTCAAGCATCGAGAATCAGCGGCGTTAATCCGGCGGACATTTCGGTTTTGCTTATTTGGCTGGCGCAACACGCTAAAAATAATGATTGAAAGCCGGAGCCCTGAAAAATGAATTAGGAAAGGAAAGCATAGGATGGATATGATGTCGTCGGTCGACAAAAACGCCTTTTTTGAGGAGCTGGAAAGAATATTTGCCCTAAATAGCCTTGATAAATATTTAACCGAAGAAAGCAAGGAAAAATTTTATTTGTTTACTCGGATTTTCCTTGAGGTTAATAAAAGGATGAATCTGACATCGGTAACCGGTCTTAGCGACATTATTTTGAAGCATTATGCAGATTGTGTCACTGTGGCAAAATATATACCGAAGGGCGCAAGGGTTATTGATGTGGGATGCGGTCCGGGATTTCCGCTTTTTCCGTTAGCTATTGTCAGGGAGGATATTCAAATAACCGCACTTGATTCAACAGCGAAAAAAATCGAGTTTGTGAAAAAGACGGCCGCCGCCATAGGGCTTGATAATATCGAGGTTTGTTGTAAAAGAGCGGAGGAGGCGGCGCACAACCCTCTTTTGCGTGAAAAATTTGATATAGCCTGTGCAAGGGCGGTAGCCCGAATGGAAATCCTTTGCGAATATTGTATTCCCTATGTAAAGGTCACCGGATCTTTCATTGCAATGAAGGCAAGACCGACACAGGAGGAGATTGAGGGGGCGGAACGGGCATCCCGACAGATAAATTCAAAGGTTGAAAAGATCGAAAAATTTACAATAACCGATGGAAATGAAAATTACGAGAGAATGCTTATTCTCATCAAAAAGCAATCTCCGACGCCAAAAAATTTTCCTCGAAATAATGCACAGATCTCAAAAAAGCCGCTTTAAGCGGCTTTTTTTGCATGATTGATTACAAAAACAAGGAAATTTTAATAAAAACGGACAGAAAGAATTATTTTCAGCCTGAGAAAATTTGACGTAAAATATAATGGCGATGTGGTACTATTTTTGCAATAAATACCAAACGATGAAAAACGGAGGAAGAAAATGAATGCCATTTCGCTGTTATCAAAAAACAAGAAAATGACAAAAAAGCCGATTCGAAATAATATGATGAATCTGAGCAAGCTGATTGCGGAACAGGCTGAGGCTACCGGAAAAATATATAAAATCGCAGTTGAAAAAATCGTGCCGAATCCGTCACAACCAAGGAGGGCTTTCAGTGATGAGTCAATTATTCGGCTGGCTGACAGCATTCGTCAATATGGGATTTTACAGCCATTGACTGTACGTAGGCCCGACCCCGGATATGATCCCGATCATGCAGCCGAAGAAGGACATATCGGAGAGGTGTACGAGCTGATTGCAGGGGAGAGAAGGCTTCGGGCGGCAAAGCTGATCGGACTTGCCGAGGTGCCCTGTATTATCATTGAGGTAGACAGTTGCCGATCGGCCGAGCTTGCTATTATCGAAAACATTCAGAGAGAGAATCTCAATATGTTTGAGCAGGCCGGCGCCATTGCGGCCTTAATTGATATTTATAATCTGACTCAGGAGGAAATCGCAAAGAAATTGTCGGCAAGTCAGTCCTATATTGCCAATAAGCTTCGGATTCTCAGATTTTCCGGAGAGGAACGGTATTTGATTTTGAGCAACAATCTGACCGAGCGTCATGCCCGGGCGCTTTTGCGTCTTAGGGATCCTGAACAGAGAAAGCAGGCGATTTTGGTTATTGCGCAGAAGGGGCTGAATGTGAGCGCCACCGAAGAATATATCGAGCGGCTCCTTGAACCGAAAAGAAAAGAGGAGAGCGTAAAACGGACCATGATTATAAAGGATATTAGAATTTTCTATAATTCGATTGATCATGCGGTGGAAATTGTCCGACGGTCGGGCATTAATGTTATGACCGAGCGGAGGGAAAACGAAGAAACCCTTGAGCTTATTATCAAAATTCCGCGACGGGCGGATAGGCTGCATTAATTTAATAGAAAAAACAGTAACAAGACTCAATACAAAAGGTATCAGAGTCTTGTTTTTTGTTAAAAATAAAAAGTGTATTGTATTTTTTCTTTCAATCGATTACAATATAGATAGGTTTTTTAGAAAGGCGGATTTGTTATGTCAAGTTATCGCAGAGGACGCATCAATGATGCAGTTTTAAACGAGCTTGCCGAAATATTGCGCGAGGTTAAGGACCCTAGAGTTTCCGAGGCGTTTATCAGTATAACCGCCGTTGATGTCACGCCAGATTTGAAGTTTGCCAAGGTGTACTATTCCAGCCTGACAGGGGATAAAAAGGAGATACACAAGGGGCTTTCGAGCGCGCAGGGCTTCATACGCAAGAAAATAGCCGAGAGACTGAATTTAAGGCTGACGCCCGAGCTTGATTTCATTGAGGACAATTCGATTGAGCATGGCGCGCGTATCTCAAAGCTGCTTGATTCGATACTTCCCTCAAAAGAGGAAGAAGAGGATAAGAAACTTTAAATAGTGCAGGATTTTCTTTTTTTATCCGGTTTTTTGAAAAGATGGATAAAAAGGCCGCAAATAACCTTGACCGAAAGGAGATGGGGAAATTCCCAACCGATGAATAATAAATATAAAAGACTTTCATTATCTGAATTATGTGACAGACTGCTGCAATTTCAGCGCCCGGTCGTTGTAATGCACACACGACCGGACGGAGACGCTATCGGTTCCGCCTATGGATTGTGTGGAATATTTATGGCTATGGGCCGCGATGCACGCTGCTTATGCTCAGATCCTATCCCAAAAAGACTGGCTTTTTTGAATAATGAAAAGCTGCCCTGTCTGGAGCCGGAGACACTATCGGGATATGATTATGACGGGGTCATTAGCGTGGATATCGGCGCATGGGGACAGATCGGTTCTGTTGCTGAGGATCTCTCCAGTGGGATTGATATTATGATTGACCATCATAGCAAAGGCGAGCCCTTTGCCGATTATTATATAAATAAGGACGCTGCCGCTGCCGGAGAAATAATTTATGATATTGCCTGCGAGTTTGTACGCCGAGGAAGAATGGAGAAGATTGACAAGCTGACGGCTGCTTGCATTTATGCGGCGATAAGCTCGGACACAGGCTGCTTTAAATATTCGAATGTAACGGCAAAAACGCATCAAATTGCCGCCGATCTTCTGGCGCTGGGTGTACCTTTTGTTGAGATTAACCGATTCCTTTTTGATTCAAAATCCAGGGAGCTGTTAAATGCCGAAAGGATCGTATACGAAAAACTGCGGTTTTATAGTGGGGGCAGCATCTCGATATGTGCTATTGACAACAGCATAAAAAGGTCCAACAATCTGCTTGATGAGCATTTTTCAACAGCTATAGATATTGCCCGCTCTGTTGAGGGGGTCAAGATCAGTATGGTTATAAGGGAAATGGATCAAAATCCTGGCAGCTTTCGCGTGTCCATGCGTGCAAATGAGGATATAGATGTGTCTGATGTCTGTGCCCATTTCGGCGGAGGCGGTCATTTGCGTGCCGCCGGCTGCACGATAGAAAGGGATAATATTGAAGAGGTTATTCTTGCGCTGCTTGAGAGGATGGGGGTGACCTCTGTTGTTGCAGAGCAATAGACGGCTATTCCTTTTTGTTTTGCTGTTTTGAGGAGTCTGTCCGTTTTTCCGACAAATATGATATAATGCGCTCTGCGGCAATACGGCAGGAGGTTGATTGCAGTGTCAGCAACAACGCAAGCCTTGCAAGAGCGGCGTCGGTTATCGCATCTTCGGAACAATCCTTTAATGAGGCCTCGATTTTTTCAGAGGTATCGGAGAAGGAGGATTGCTGCATAGCGACAAATTGATTGTAAACGTTGCTGTAGCTGTCCGAGGCAATCAGGGTTTCAAGTAAGATTGACGCGTCGGTGATCATAAGATTTTGCTTGATTGAGCAAATCATATATAGGGCGGCAAGCTGTTCCTTCTTATACTTCTTTTTTTCGGGTGGGGCGATGTGTCCGTTTTTTACATAATTGTTTATCATGCTCGGAGTGATAAGGACCGAGTCCTCGCTGCGAAGCAATGGCTTTAGCAGCTTGTTTAAATAAGCGATAACCTGATCCATGTATAATTCAATATCGGGCAGATTGTCCCATTCGGTTATATTAAAATTTTTAAATTGTTCATTTAAATTTTCTAAATTCATAAAACTTTTGTGGCAAAATGCATCATATCAAATAAAAAATATTGATAAGAGCAGTTGCGACCCTTTGTTGAATATTCTTTTTAATATTTTACCATACTATATTTACAAGGTCAACAAGCATTTATTATTACTACATACAATAGGCAAAAAACTATTGACATAATATTAAAAACATGGTAACATAGTTTTAAAAACTAGATACAACCGAAAGACATAGTATGGGAGAAAAAAATATGATAAAGAGTATAAAAAAGGCGATTGTATGGGGCGATTCGGTATTGCGCGGCGTAGCATACGATGAGGAGCGCGGCCGTTATGCGGTGCTGAGAACGACCGCTGTTTCGAAGGTGTCCGAGGAATTGGGCATCGAGGTGATAAACCGGGCAAAAATGGGCATGACCATAGAGAAGGGGCTTGAGCTGATTGAAGCAGACCTTAATCGAGGGATTGTTGCGGACGCCGCATTAATCGAATTTGGGGGAAACGATTGTGACTTTAACTGGGCGGCAATCAGTGAAAACCCAAATGCACAGCATCTTCCGAAAACACCTATCGATATTTTTGAAAAGAAGTTGAAGCATATTGTAACGAAGCTGCGTGGGAGCGGCATTTACACCGCACTTGCAACCCTGCCCCCTATTGTTGCTGATAAATATTTCGATTTTATAGCGCGGCACGGGCTTAATAAAGATAATATTTTGCAGTGGCTTGGGGACAAACATCACATCTATCGCTTTCATGAGATGTATTCCAATGTGATTCAACGTGTAGCGAGAGAATGCGGTTGCGCGCTGCTTGATCTCCGTTCCGCTTTTTTATCCAGATGGGACAGCAATGCTCTTTTCTGTAAGGATGGCATTCATCCAAATCAAGAGGGGCAGATTGTGATGGGCGAGTTCGTCCTTCAGGAGGCTTTGCCCAAAGCCAATATACAATTAGTAACAAGCAAGCTGGCCTAGTGCCCTAGCCGATAAAACGTTGATTTGCTTTTATCGATTATCGCCGCTGCTGTTTTTTAGGGAGTCTATTATGATAAATGCGATTGTCAGTCTTGAGGGCGAAATTTTAACCTATATTCAAACGGTTATCAGATCCGCGCCCCTTGACTTGTTTATGAAAATTATTACAACCCTTGGGGATGCCGGTATCCTTTGGATACTGGCCTGCCTTGTTATGTTGATATTCAAGAAAACACGAATTGTCGGAATTGCCGGTGCAATTTCCCTTATTGCAGAGTTTCTATGTGTGAATGTAGTATTGAAAAATATTATCCAACGGGCAAGACCATATGAGGTGATCGAGGGACTGAATATTCTTATCGCCACCCCTCATGACTATTCCTTCCCCTCAGGACATGCGGGCAGTGCCTTTGCGGTGGCGATAGTCATGCTTCTAATGCTGCCTAAAAGGTGGGGAATACCGGCGCTTATTATGGCCTCGTTGATGGCATTGTCCCGTCTTTATGTTGGAGTGCATTTCCCGACCGATGTTATAGCAGGCGCCTTGATCGGTATGGGGACGGCGTTTTTCTCTGTTTTTTTGGTCGATAGGCTTAAGCTTGAAACGACTAATTTAAGAAAAAAGGCGGCGGAGGTTGATCATACATAATTAAGGTCTAATTTTTTATATGTTTTTAAAAAAGGATGCAGTAGTAACAAAATTAATTGAAAATGCAAGAATATACTTGCAAAAAAAATATCTTTATGATACAATGTTCTGTGTCAACAACAATACTGCAATTAGGGGCATAGCTCAGCAGGTAGAGCAGCGGTCTCCAAAACCGCGTGTCGTGAGTTCGATCCTTACTGCCCCTGCCAAATATCTTGCGTGGCAAGATATCAAAAAAGCCTTGAAACCACACGGTTTCAAGGCTTTTTTTGATTGATTTTTATTTTTATGTGCACCAAGTTTTTGTTTTGGTCGCCTTCTCTTTATTTACTGAGGTGCAAATATTGACCGACTATAAAAATTCTGCGCATCTTTGATGTCCGTTTTTTATAGTATGGTTCTGTTATCTGTGAAGTGATGTGCCCGAGCAAGTATGCAGGGTTTCATGTTCTGCATATAAGTTCAAGGTGTTGTATGATTTCATACGTGCATTGCATCGCCGTCGGTCAATAGCCCTCTTTGTATAATATCATACTAATTTCTTACTACACAAGATACTGAAATTAGACGGAGATATCTATTGCCAGAACCAATAGAAATCGAGAAAAAACAGTTCGTTAAATGTCTATTATCCTTTCTCTTTTAGCTAATTTTAGATTGAGAAATACAACTATAAACAATGTTGTCGATTAAGACGTCACTATAGTATCGCAATTAATAAGATTATTTTCTTAAAAATCCGGCTAGTCTTTGATTATTGCGGTACCAGGGGTATACGGGAGCGGAAGAATGGTTATCTTGTGTCCACTTACAAACATTTCTTTGTATGCAGGATTGCTTAATAAGGTTTTATTATAATCCTGTTTGAGATATGGTTCCAGCAACTCTTGCGTATTAAAAAACAAAACAACCGAGGGATTCATAATCTTATTGAGAGATACTACCCCGCCGCGTCCGCCATGGTGAACAGCCTGCAGGATATCGCACTTAAGGTAGGATCCATATGTATCTTGCAATGAGAGCAGGTTTGCGGGATCGGTATCTGCTGTTACTATTATCACCTGATTCTCTATAGTAACCTTTAAAAACAGACAGCAAGCATTGTACAGATTCGGATATGGCGGATAGTAGGAATCATGAGTGCCTAAAACCTCTACCTTCATATTGGCAAAGTTAAATTCATTACCGGGATGCGGCTTATAATACAGTGATGATGAAAAAGAGCGCTTTGTAAGTGATCTCAGGGTGTTATCGGAATCTGCAAGTTTCTGAGTATGGGAGGAGGCTTGTTCCGCTGAAGAGAAATTATATATAATCTTTTCTATTTTTAAAGTTTTTGCATATTTAGTTCCGTAATCGTTGGCTATTTGAAGGAATGCCGCTGTGTGGTCAACGTGTGAGTGTGTTATAAACCATGCTGCAATAACAATGTTATTCGGATCCGGCGCCTGCGCTCTTAGTTCATTATATAGGCGTACACCGACGTCCGAACCGTATCCGCCATCAAATACGACAAATCGGCCGTCATTCAGTCGTATAGTGAAAATCATACCCCTACCTTGTGCCGGATTTGATGCGCTTATAAGTGTTAAAGAGGATGAGGTTATTTTTTGGGTCGGTTCTTCGGACAAGGGGATGAGATTACCTTTGGTATCTGCAACAATTCTTACCTCGTTGCTATGTGCGGTATACCATGCGTTTATTATAACAGTATCGTTATAATAAGTAGCAAACAGGTTTGACTCTATTGCATTACGGGTATGCAGTGAAAATCCTGATTCCTGTAATTGCAGTAGATATTGCTCATATTCCTGAGCCGATGTTGAGCTTACATATACCAGACTTGAATTGTCGCCCGCATCGTAAATTCCTTCGAGTGTACCGCTTTTATAGGGCGGAATTGAAGAAATAGCAAAATTACTAGTTCCCGATACTTGGGTCCCCTCTGGCATTATAAGATTTTTATTGCCATTTTCATCTGTGGTTAGTGAGGTGGTTAACCATTGGATAAAAGCGTTTGTCGCATTTAAAAGGGTTTCATATGTATGTCCGTATATAACGACTTTGTTTCCGACAAGTCTAAACCCGTAATCGCCATATGCCAGCTCGGAGTATACTTCCTGAGACTCAGCATAATTGGTTTTCCCTACCAATATTGCAATCTTTTGTGGATCATGTGTAGCGTTTTTTGGTAAAAAGTCGGTTGTTATATCAGCCGATTGACCAAGTAGCATAAATAAAGTTTCATATATATTTACTGCTAGTGTTATTTGGTCATCAGACGCATCATCAGGACGAATTATTTGAAATAAAGGCTCGGTATCTTTTACCAGGATAAGGCCCTCGCTTGACGCTGAATCTGTATCTGTATCGGTATCCGTTACATTGCTTCGTGACAGGTTGCAGCCGAACAAACCGGATGGTAGCGCGAAAAGCATAATTAAAAGTGTTAATTTCAGTAGTCTCATTAATAGCCTCCGTGAGCTTAAAATTTGTTTTGAGTATAGCACGAAGGCGCATTATTATCTCGAATAAATTTAACATATAGGTAGACAATTGTTGTGTTGTCCATATAAACAGTGGAGCTCAGTCGTCTAAACTAATTAATTTATTATGTAGATTAAACTTTCTTGTGTTTAAATTAGCAATACGGTACCTTCCGGGCGGCATCCCGACAACCTCAAGAAATACGCGATTGAAATTTCGCAATGTTGAGAATCCACTTTCAAAGGCGATGTCAACAATCTTTTTTGAGGTATTAAGTAACTGATAGCACGCGTAGTTTATCCGCAGGTTGTTTATATAGGCGCTAAAACTGATTTTAAGTCCTTTTGAAAATATATGAGAAATGTAGTACTTGCTTTTGCCTAAACTGTCGCTGACCATTTGGAGAGTAAGATCTTCCCTGTTAAAGTTTTCAGCGCAATATTTGATTATCTGTTGCGTAATACTTAGCTTTTTGCTTTCCGCCGAAACAAACTCCATAGAATGGGAAATACTCCAAAGTATTATATGAATCAGATTTCGCCTCAGCGTAAGAATATCCTTTGTGCTTGATCGAGTCCTTGCTAGCCAATTGAGGACATAACAGCATTCCTCCCCAAGCTTCTGTACGGACGTTATCGGGCAAACCGGCTCACTTGTATTGACTAAATCCGAGAAGGACGGCAAAGAGTTGGGGGAGACGAGTATAACCAATTCCCGGTTACTGCCATCGACCGAGATATATTCGTGTATATTATATGGAAATATTACGGCGACATCACCCTTTTGGATATCATACAATATTCCATTGATTTTAATGCGATATTTTCCACTAATAAGGTAAAGGATTTCAATATACTCATGAAAATGTGCTGAATAGCCAAGGTTATGCGACACTCCCACGTGCAGCTCTTTCTTGTTTACATGTGTTTGATAATAAAACAACATTTTTACCTCCTTATTTATTCAATACAAACGCTGTGTCGAAATCTCCCTTCATAAGTATTAGATATTAGCATATAATTGATGCTTCCTTATTGGATCGCATGATCTAGGATTAGTTATTTCTGTAAATTACCACAGTCATATCGACCGAAAGCCTTGGTGATTGAAATCAAAAGCGGCCGTGATTGGTTTCGGATAGTGGCTGAGATTCTTTTTTAATACGTGTTTATTATATCACAAATAACAATATGTTTCTATATGTGTCAATACAAATTTCGAGACTACCTTCTAAAGTAATGGTATTATTATGTAGGAATAGGGGCTCCGAATAGGTTCGCAATTCATGGTATCTAAAACAAGTGTTATTAACAGTCATGCAGAACTTTGGAGAGTCTAGCATTCGTAATCACATATTGGACTTGTGACAACCTATAAGAGAGACTAAAATAATTTAAGAAAAGGATGGTTTTATGTATGAAAAAGAAGCTTTCTATTCTAAGTGCTGCTTTAGTTGTCTGTCTCTTTGCAGTTCAAACGATACCAATTTTTGCAACAAATGGCTATTCTGAAGGTCATGTGTTCTACAATCAGGATTTCAAGAATACTGTCCACTCTATTGAGGATGCGGGTCTCACGCTTGACCCGAAAAATAATGCTAAGTACAGGTGTTTTATTAATAATAATGGCTATTTGGATGCAAGATCAATGGATGGCGATGCCCCTCTAGGTTACAACCGTTTTATTTTACCTGATGTTGTTCCCGCTGATATTAGTACATTCACCGTTGAGGCCACCTTTAGATTTACAAACCCAGAGTGCTATAATCATGGAGGCATGATTTTTGGATTTGGATATGGATCCGATAAACCTCAGGATTGTAATATCAGATATAATAATGACGGAAAATTTGACAAATTCGGCGATAAAGCACTTTCAAAAGTGAGCAGTCAACTTTTAGCATCCGAAAATGGTCCGAGCAAATGGATAACTGCAAAAGTTTCTATAGAAAACTATCAAATATCGCAGGCGATTGTCATAGTTGAAGGAAATGAGCCTATTACCCTTGAGGCATTAGAACCTAAAACAACAGTTAATCCTGGAAGATTGTTTATTATGCAGGGATACACTGATGTTGAGATAAGCTCTATAAAAGTTGTCAACGGCATGAATTATAGTACTTATAGCGGCGAATATGCTATAAAGTTTTATTACAACCCGGTCATATCCAATCCGTTTGAGTATATTGGATTTTCAATTCGCACTGTTGATCCCCAGGGTCTGCGCGTTAAGTATGAAATTTCCCAAGAAACGCTTAATGCATCAAAAGAAGTTGATGGCTATGAAGTTATTGAATATGGTGCTATTTTGACTCAAGAAAAGTCTTTTGGAGATGAGACGCTTTTTTTAGATAGTGATTTTGGTGAACTTAACAACACTGGAAAAGTTATTATATGGCAAAATGGCAAATACCATGGAAACATATTTGCACAAACTGAAGATGGTATGGTTTATACCGCTGTATTGACAAATATCCGTGATGAAAATCTAAATGAGAGTTACCTTTTCCGTGCATATTGCATCGTTGAAACAGCACTCGGCGATAAATCAGTCATTTACAGCGATGTAAACAAAACCAGCATTTACGATATCGCTAAACAGGTTCTTAGTGACACTGAACACGGGCTCAATGAAGAGCAGTTAGCGTATGTAGAAGGCATAATAAATAAAGTAGAAAGCTAACTCTGGTCTTGCTATTCATTAGTTCAACATTTCCTACAATATTTTAATAAAGACTAGAAAGGATTTGCCTGATATGAAAAAAGAATATTCGAAACCCGATGTTACTATATGTAAATTTCCGGATAATCAGGATATAACAACCAGCAACTTTACTATTGGTATGGGTGATGACGGCGCATTCTATGATGACATATGGTAAATTACAATAGCCCCATAGCATCATTTAGTCGAAAAAGGAAATATGAAGAATACAGGATTTAGATGAAGTCTAACATTACTAAGAGGGGTGTAAATTTTGAAGGCAACTATTAATAAAGCCATTTTAACAAGAAGGCGAATAATCTCTAGTACGTTGATTTTGCTTGTTTTATTGTTAGTGTTCGGTTCTTGCGGTCCTACACAGACTGGTGAAGACACAATCACCACAACCAATGATAAAACAGGTGATACGACTCAAAATGCCGAGTTTAATTATCCTGATATAGATTTTAACAAAGAAGTATTTACCATCCTGAACTGCAGTAAAGATCAATGGAACATGATTGCGAATATAACTGCAGAACAAACTCAAGGCGACGGAGTAAATGATGCTATCCGCAAAAGACAGCTTAAGGTTGAGGATATGTTAAACTGTACGATAAAGGAAGTCAATGTTTCGGTTTACGATCTTAAAACAACCTTATTAAAAGATATTAGTTCTGGAGATTCCACTTATGCCGCAGCCTATCAGAGAGCCGACGAGTGTCTCACCGGCATTTTGGATGGGAGCTACCTTGTTCTTGACGAGTTGGACAATTTAAGTCTTGATAAGTCCTATTGGTTTCAGGACTTTCTTAATGCCACATCGCTTGCCGGAAAGAATTATATGGCTATAAGCAATATTCAGCTCATGGCTTTTGACGGTGTTTGGGCAATATTTTTCAACAAGGATTTGCTTGAATCAAAACATATTGAGGCGCCTTATGATTTAGTCCGTAGCGGAAAATGGACAATTGATGAATTGCATCGTTTAAGTGCGGAAATGTCTTCCTTAAACTCGGATGATAGTTGGGCATGGAATGTTAAAGGGACAAGTGTTTACGGCTATACAACATTTACTGATGGTATTGCCAAGCTTCTGTATGGTATTGAAGGGTTCTTTGGCGATAAAGACAACACGGATCTTCCTGTTTTATCTGTCAATTCCCCTGGATTTGTAGATCGCGCCTTAAGACTCTCTTCTTTTTGCGGCGATGATGGTGCTTACCTTTATTCTAAGGCAAACGGTGAGAATGGATATGAAGCTGTTTTTATGAATCAAAGAGCTGCATTTGTAGGTGCTGAGATTAAATTTGGTCGGTTGCTACGCAGTGTCAGCTTTGATTACGGCATACTTCCGTATCCTAAGTATAATGAAAATCAAGACTCCTACCGCAGCACCACCCTTCATTTATTGCCAGTTGTGACGATTCCTTCGTCTAACCCAGAACCGGAGAAAATTGCACTGGTTTTAGATGCTTTGTCATATGAATCGGACAACTACGTTATTAGGCCGTACTATGATGAACGTGTTTCGCTAAGAAGCATCGGAGGCACACAAAATGATATTGATATGCTTAATATCATCAGAAATAACATTGGATATGATATCTTCATTATGTTGGGACTGAGCACCGATCTGCGTCTCCAAATAACCTATAACATCGGTGACGGTGAGACAACAGTATCATCTGTTATTGCCAAGTATCTTTCGCCCGTTTTAACAAAGTTAACTGAACTGCGCTCATCAATAAATAAATAAAAAACATGAAAGAGGGTTTAATCATGAAGAAAAATTTATTATTTGCTGTTCTGATTCTAAGCTTGCTATCATTATCTGTTCTAAATGCATCTGCAGCCGAGTATGAACCAGGATATGTTTTTTACAATCAGGAATTCAAGGATATCGTCACTTCCATTTCCGATGCTGGATTAACACTTGATCCTGCAAATAACGAAAAATATAAGTGCGAAATTAATCAAAACGGTTATATAGAAGTAAGAGCAGCTGGAATCGGTAATCCGGTTTACAACAAATTTATTCTCCCCGATATTCTCCCTACCGATATCGGTACTTACACGGTTGAAACTAAGTTTAGATTCATAGGTAATAATAATGGTGACAATGGAGGATTTATTATCGGATTCGGCTATGGAACCGATAACGTTCAGGATTGCAATCTGAGATATAATACGGGCGGAAACGGCTCAGGCAAGTTCGATAAATTTGGTAATACAGCGCTGATAGATGTGAACGATGAATGGCTGGTAGGAGAAAATGGCTACGGTAAGTGGATTACTTTAAAAGTCTCGATTAAAGATTATGAAATAACCAAGGCTACCGTTATAGTAGAAGGAAACAATCCCATTACCGTAACAGGCGACAAGACAAAGGTCGGCGCTGGCAGACTGTTTATCATGCAGGGCTACATTGACGCCGAGATTAGCTCAATAAAGGTTGTTAACGGCATGGATTACACCTCATATAGTGGGGAGTATGCAACAAAGTTTTATTACAACGGTGAAACCGCTAATACCACAGAGTCTACGGATACCAGCGCTCAGACGTCAGATAGCTATATCCCTATGTTGATAGTAGGATTTTTAGTTAGTTCTGTTATAGCAGTAGCACTCACTGTTAAGCGTAGGATATTCGTAAGATAGGGTAAAAATATTATTTATTCTTATTATTAATTTAAAGAAGCCTATAACCATGCGGTCTATAGGCTTCTTTTTTTTGTATAAATAAAAGTAAAAGCCCACGAATATCGCTGTTACAACAACGCCTTCCAGTGTTTTAACGGTTATCCTGATGAAATCCTGTATGACAATATAAAAAAGGTTGTTATCAAACAACTGTTTACACAAAATTTTACGGCGTGCCAACAAAATGAATCGCCGCTTAACTGCTAGTTTGTGGTACTCTTCTCTCAACGCTTATCGTTGTCCTCATATTCTCAAGGATGTCAAAGGTTACGTTGATTTTGATTTTACAACAGTCTTTCTCCGCTTCTTGCGCCGTTGTCTTTTTACCATCTTGATCCTAACGTTCATATTTACTTATAAAAGCAGACAAAAAACAGAGCTTTTGACCAGTGTTTACCGATCAAAACGCAAAAAACTTATAGCTGTCATGCCAAAAAGTTCTTATAATTTGTTTTTAAGCTCCGATGCTGTTTTTATCAGAAGCTCGGCATATTTCTCTATAATGTCATCAGTAAAGCGCAAAGATGGTCCGGAAGCACTGATAGCACCGTTTAGGTTGCCTTTGCGATCAAGTATCGGTACCGATACGCATTTAACGCCGTATTCGTGCTCCATGTTATCAATGGAATAACCTCGTTTTCTTGTTATTGCGATTTCCTTTTTCATTTCCTCATAGTCGGTAATTGTAGTGTCTGTAAATCTTTTTATATCGGATTCGAGCATAACGCTTTTGATAAAGCTGTCCTCACACATTGAAAGCAGAGCTTTTCCCAGCCCCGTGCAGTATAGCGGGGCGGTTATTCCATTGACAAAAGGCATAAAACGCGAAGGCGAAGGGAAGACCGCATCAAGATATATAGCGCTGTTTTGACTTAAAATGGCGTAATAAATAGTTTCGGGAATATCTCGGGAGAGGTCCAGCAGAGCTTCATGTATAATTTCGGTATCTGTTAAATGTCTTGAAACAATGTAGGATTTGTCCAGAAACTTAAAACCCAATCGGTATTTACCGTTTTGATTGTTTTTTTGAATATATCCCGATAATTCGAATGTTAATAAAATGTTGTATATATTGCTTTTATAAAGGCCTGTAACCCGGCTAAGGTCAGAGATACCCCATTCGGGATTTTCTTCGGTAAAATACTCTAAAATATCAAGCGCTTTTTTAAGAGACTTAACATACGTTGTTTTTTTATATGTATCTTGATTACCTATATTATTTATAGAATCCATATACATCGCTCCAGAAGGTTACTTTATCGTTATTATAACACATCAAATTTCAATGTCAAGAAAAACGCCGGAACCTTTCTATATAAAAACCATGACGATAAATATTCAGAAAAAATTGTATATATATTAATTAAAGAGATATTGACATAGGATTTACAAAATGATATACTATAAACAGCAAAACGGTGTTCTTCAATAAAGAACGATATGGAGTGTTTAAAATATGAAAAGTATTAATCAAGGAACGTATCCTACCATGATTACGCCCTTTACTAAGGATAGAAAGGTAGACTATACAGCGGTTGAAAATCTTGTCGAATGGTATTGGGAAAAAAACTGTGACGGCATTTTTGCATCCTGCCAGTCAAGTGAGATTTGGTACCTGCCATTGGAAGACAGAGTAAAGTTGGCGAAGGTAGTTGCTGATAAAGCAAACACCCTTTCTCGTGAGTCCGGGGAGCATAAAAGAATGTCAATTGTCGCATCAGGTCATGTTTCGGAAAGTTTTGATGATCAGGTTTATGAGCTTAGAGCGGTCGCTGAAACAGGGGTAGATGCGGTTGTTTTAATATCTAATAGAATGGATATAGAAAACACATCTGACGAGCGCTGGATAGAGGATACACAAAAGCTTATAGACGCGCTTCCGGACTGGGTCAATTTTGGAATATATGAATGTCCAAAACCTTATAAGCGCCTACTTACTCCTAAAATGATAAAATGGATTAGCGAAACGGGACGTTTTTCCTTTATAAAGGATACCTGCTGTGATTTGAAAATTATTAAGGAGAGATTAAAGCTGCTTGAAGGGTCTGCTGTCCAACTTTTTAATGCAAATTCACAAACGCTACTCGGCTCTCTTCGTTCGGGGGCACATGGTTTTTGCGGAGTTATGTCT
Source organism: Clostridiales bacterium (assembly GCA_012519315.1). GTDB lineage: Bacteria > Bacillota > Clostridia > Oscillospirales > CAG-272 > JAAYQM01. The sequence goes on from JAAYQM010000048.1 coordinate 41,540, forward strand.
AACTTCCATCCACAGCTTTATGTATGGCTGTGCGAAAACTTTAAAGAGGATCCGGACACTGCCGAATACATTCAAAGTGTGTTAGGCATCTCTGCTTTTGTTGAGAATGTATTGGCGTATCCCGTAATAGCTAAATATCATTTGGATAGACACGAGGGTGTCAATATGGAAATGTTTTCTCTCTCAAGAGATTGCAACGAGCTTACCGATTATCAGAAAGGTTGTATTGACCAGTTGAACACATTGATAACCGTGGTAGTTGAGGGTCTGGATATCGCATAAGTATTCTACATATAAATAACATCGCTTACTGGAGATAAAATATAAAAAAGTTGCAGCTAACGCAATGACGTTCTTCTTATCAGCATAGGAAACAGCATATAGTCCGCACTTACTACACACAGGATTTTGCAGGAGTGGGAGAGGTTGCCGCTGATTGTCCGGGTGAAAACAGTTTAACAAATGGAGAAAAAGATGTGAAAAACGTTGATATTATGACATTTTAGAGGGAATAACCATGTATGCCATGGGAGACAGTTATTGGACACTCTTTTGGCTGGATAAATGCAAGGCCTTCACTTTTAGCAGACAAATACAGCATGAATTATATAAATGACGGTGTCGACTCGATACAATTGATTTTCGGTTGTGAGTAAGTCACAGAAGAGGAGGCTCACATTTGTTATACTTTTTATATAACAAGGCTCTGTAAAGTTAAAATGAAAGAATAGCTCTCAAAATCGTAGATTTTCAGGCTGCCACGAGGAAATACTTCTGTTTTTGCTTTTTAGTAAGCTTTAGACCAGCAACCTGAGCTGGAGTTTGACC
>JAAYQM010000049.1 GCA_012519315.1 Clostridiales bacterium
CCCTTTAACTGCTCAGGCAGCCTTGATGATACAAAATTTGATATATTCCTCCTTAGCTCAGTCGGTAGAGCACTCGGCTGTTAACCGAGTTGTCGCTGGTTCGAGCCCAGCAGGGGGAGCCAACCGTGAAAAAGTCCTTGAGAATTTCTCAAGGACTTTTTTCGTTGTGTTCATGTTCGTCTGAGGCAGATAATTTTGCCCTTTGGGTGGCTGATGGAGAACGGAACAACTTTGCTAAACCTATGACTTCAAGACCACTTTTACAAAGGATAAATCACTCTATGCACAAGTGCATAATGTTATTCTCTCTTTCAACTTGATGCCCCACACAAAACATGCTATAATTAACCTGAATACTGAAGAGGATGACCAATAGCTCTACAAATTCCTGTTTGGCGGAATACATCACTTTGTAATTTACTTAACTTGAATCAGGAGATGGCAATATGACCAACAGAACATCAATACCCTTGGGTGGCTTTCCTTTGCGGTAACGGTAATCGGAGCAGTATACAGTTACACTTATTTGATAAATGCTCTTAAATTGAATTTTGCGAAAGTAGAAAGGATTGATGGGGCATACGCCTATGTGTACGAATTCTCAATATCGAATTTGCTCAATTCCATTCCGTTGTTGCTCATCTTTATCTCCTTGCTGTTTATGATGATTATGAGCTTGTTGACGGCGATTAAATTCAAGAAAATCCATGCTCTTATCTATCTGGGTTCGATTATTCTGTTTTTGATCTTGATTTCATTCCCGAATACACAAGTTGCGGAATACATGGTTCTCCGGTTCGGAAGATTACGAACGGTTATTTTCGTTGATTGGTTGAATAAAGGCAAATACTACATATTAAAATATATTCCTCCGATAATCGCAGGGATAACAATAACCATTAGGTTGATTTTAGAATTGAAAAATCCAAACAAGGGAAATGAATCATAGTAGTTTTTGTGTTAATCCCCCCTTGAAAACATCCTGTTTTCAAGGGGGGATTTTACATTTCCTATAAAACACGACCGATTTTCCGGTATTTTTCGTATCTGCATTTGAGCAAGGTTTCTATGCTCATTGATGTTTTTTGCTGAATTGCGCTTATCAGATTCTTCTTGACTGTGCGGTACATAATCGCTTTATTTTTGTTTTCATTTACAATAAGGTCGATAATTCCAAAGGAATAAAGATCCTGTGCCGTCAGTCGTAGGCATTCCGATGCTTCGGGAGCCTTTGTCGGATCCTTCCACAATATGCTTGCGCACCCTTCGGGAGAAATCACAGAAAACACAGCATTTTCAAGCATCCATACCTCGTCGGCAAGGGCAAGGGCAAGGGCACCGCCGCTCCCCCCTTCGCCGATGACAATCGAGATTATAGGAACCTTTAGTGTCATCATCCGGTACAAATTTTCCGCAATGGCTTGACCCTGACCGCGCTCTTCGGCGCCGATCCCGCAATAGGCTCCCGCTGTGTCAACAAAGCAAACAATCGGGCGACCAAATTTTTCGGCAAGCTTCATCTGACGGAGAGCCTTTCGATAGCCCTCCGGATTAGCCGAGCCGAAATTGCGGGATATTTTTTCTTTGGTATCATATCCCTTTTCGTGTCCGATAACCGTTACAGGCATCCCCTCCAGCAAGGCAAGACCAGTGATGATCGCCTTGTCGTCGCCAAAGCGGCGGTCACCGTGCATTTCGGTAAAATCGGTAAATACTGCCTTGATAAAATCGAGGGAGGTAGGACGGGAGATATCCCGTGCGGTTTTCACTTTATCATATGCCGTCATCATTCACCCCTCCCTTTGTGCAGCAAAAGCAGCTTCTCAAGATAGGATTTCATGTTTTTTCGCGGGACAATCTCGTCTACAAAGCCTGCTTCAAGCAAAAATTCCGCACTTTGAAAGCCGGCGGGGAGCTTTTGCCGAATGGTTTGCTCGATAACCCTTGCTCCGGCGAAACCGATTCTCGCCCTCGGTTCGGCGAGGATGATATCGCCGAGCATGGCAAAGCTTGCGGTAACACCGCCCATGGTGGGATCGGTTAGAATGACGATATAAAGATTGCCGGCGTCGCTGTGCATCTTTACGGCGCCACTTATTTTCGCCATCTGCATAAGGGAATAGATCCCCTCCTGCATTCGCGCGCCTCCCGAGACAGTGCAGCCGATTACCGGCAGGCGGCGTTCGGTGGCATATTCAAAAAGAGCGGTAATTTTGTCTCCGGTGACAATTCCCATAGAGCCCATCATAAAATTTGGCTCCATTGCAAAAATGGCACAGGTATGACCGCCGATCCTCCCGGTCCCGGTGATAACCGACTCCATTTCGTTGCTGTCAGATAAGGCGGTGCGCAGTTTTTTGTCATAGCCGGGAAAGTCAAGAATGTTATCGGATAAGACTGACGGATGATGCTCCTGAAAGGAGTTTTCATCACAGAGATATAAAATTCTTTGCCTAGCTCCGATACGGTAGTGATAGCCGCAATCGTCGCAGACATACATATTCTCCGGCAACTCTCCGGTAAAAACATTTTTCTTGCAGGCAGGGCAGGGGGTAAGAATATTAACCGGGATGTTGACGGTGGTTATCTTTTGAGGGTTATGGGATCTTTCTAGTGAATTGCGATGTGCTTTTATGAATTTATGGGTCAACATAATTCGCCAACCTTTACCTTTTTGCGCAGAATATCGGATTTTTCGATAAAATCGGTAGTATAATCCCCTGAGACGAAGAGGGGATCGGATAAAATTTCAAGATGAAGCTCGATATTGTGGTCCACTCCCTCGATGATCAACTCGCAAAGGGCGGTCCGCATCTTGCGGATCGCCTCCTCACGGGTGCCGGCATAGACAATGAGCTTTCCGATCATCGAGTCATAGTATGGGGAAATCACACAATTTTGATAGATTGCCGTGTCAAAACGAACAAAGGCCCCGCCGGGGATATGAAGATTGGTGATCCTCCCGCTTGAGGCGCGAAAGCCGGCAAAGGGGTTTTCCGCATTGATTCTGCACTCGATTGCGTGCCCTTTTATCGCATAATTGTCAAATCCGGCAAGAGGGACACCGGCGGCGACCCGTATCTGCCACTTGACAAGGTCAACGTCGGTCACCATTTCGGTTACCGGATGCTCAACCTGCAATCGGGTATTCATTTCTATGAAGTAAAAGTTTTTATCTTGATCAAGAAGAAACTCAACCGTCCCGACGCCGGTATAATTAACGGCCTTGACGGCTTTTATAGCCGCTTCTTGCATTTGTTCACGCAGCGTTTGGGATATCGAGGGGGAGGGGGATTCTTCTATCAGCTTTTGACTTTTTCGCTGAATCGAGCATTCCCGCTCGCCGAGGCAGACCGCATTCCCCTCGGTATCGCAGAGCATCTGCATTTCGATATGCTTGACAGGGGATAAAAACTTTTCCATATAGACACTGCCGTCCCCGAATGCGCTCTTAGCCTCGGCGCAGGCCGACAAAAAAGACTTCTCAAGCTCGGACGGGGAGGAAACGAGCCGTATCCCCCGTCCTCCACCCCCTGCCCGTGCTTTTATTAAAAGGGGGTATCCCAGTTTTTTAGCAGCTTTTTCGGCATCGGTCAGATCATGTATCAGATCCCAGCCCGGAACAACGGGAACGCCTGCCTTGACCATGATGCCGCGCGCAGCGTTTTTGTCACCCAATTCCTTGATCGTTTGGCTCCTCGGACCGATGAAGACAATGCCGCATTGCTCGCACAGGGCGGCGAATTTGGCGTTTTCTGCCAGAAGGCCGTAGCCGGGATGAATGGCCTGTGCCCCTGTTGCCGCCGCAACGGTGATGATGGCGCTCATGTTGAGATAGCTGTCCTTGATTTGCGGAGGACCGATGCAATAGGCTTCGTCGGCAAGGCTGACGTGCATTGAATCCCGATCGGCCTCGGAGAAGACGGTTACTGTGAGGATTCCCATCTCCCGGCACGCTCTTATGATTCGAACCGCAATCTCACCGCGGTTTGCAATCAATATTTTTGTGAACATAGTACCCCTCGTATTTGTTTATTTACTTCAATGATAATCGAGTATAATGATATAAAGCCTCATAAGCTAATCGATAACCGCAAAAGAAAATTCGCCACTCATGCAGAGGACATTACCGACATATGCCTTCCCCTCGGCGAAATAAAAGGGTGCCTTTTCACGGACAATGGCGCAGATAAATTCAAGAGTATCCCCCGGCTTTACCGGTTTGCGGAATTTTACATTATTGATGCCGGTGAACACCGGCGTTTTCCCCTTGACTCCCTCTGCAAAGAGAACACAGCAGGTTTGCGCCGCCATCTCGCATTGAATAACGCCGGGAACAATCGGATTGCCCGGGAAATGACCGGACAGAAACCATTCGTCCCCCCGTACCGTATATTTTCCGTAAGCTTTGCCGTCCTCGCCGACGAGGGCTTCGTCAATAAGAAGCATAGGCTCCCTGTGAGGGATAATCCGCTTTATTTCTTCACGATTCATATAAACTCCTATTGCCTTATTTTAATGATCGGCTGATTAAATTCTACAATTTGGCCGTTCTCAACACAGATTTCGGCGATCTCGCCGTCATAGTCGGAGACAAGCTCGTTCATAACCTTCATTGCCTCGATAATGCATAGAATATCCCCCTTTTTGACCCTGGCGCCTACCTGTACAAAGGGGGCGCTCTCCGGAGAAGGTGCGGCATAGTAGATGCCTGCCAGGGGGGCTGCTACCGTGCGCAGGCTCTGATCGTCAGGGCAAGGAGGGGAAGCTTGCGCCACCCCTTGACTCGGAGGGGGGGCAGTCTCAGGGGCAGCCTGCGGCGGGGTGGTAGGGGATGGCACCTTCTTTTCAAGGCGGATGCTGGATGCCCCTTCGGTTACCTCAAGACAGGTAAGCCCCTTTTCTTCAAATATATCAGCTATGGCCTTGATACGTTCAATATTCATTATATTCCTCCCTTAAACTTTACGAAAAGCGAGACAGACATTATGACCGCCGAACCCGAGAGAGTTTGAGAGGGCAAGCTCAATCTTTGCCTCTCTTCTTGCATTTGGCACATAGTCAAGGTCACACTCAGGGTCGGGCACCTTGTAGCCGATAGTAGGGGGAACAACCGAGTGCTTTAGTGCAAGAAGGGCGGCAATAGCCTCAGTGGCACCGGCAGCCCCAAGCATATGTCCGGTCATTGATTTTGTCGAGCTGACAAGGGCTTTGTAGGCATGACTGCCAAGCGCCTTTTTAATGGCAAGGGTCTCGGAGGCATCGTTGAGGGGGGTGCTGGTTCCGTGGGCATTGATATAAATCCCCTCTCCCTCCTTAAGACCGCCGGCCTCTTTTATGGCAAGGGATATTGCCTCTGCGGCGCCCTCTGCATCGGGGCGGGGTGCTGTGATATGCCCGGCATCGCAGGTATTACCGTAGCCGGCAAGTTCTGCGTAGATTTTTGCGCCCCGCATTTTTGCATGATTGTATTCTTCAAGAATAAGAATAGCCGCCCCCTCTCCCATGACAAAGCCATTTCTCTCCTTGTCAAAGGGGATAGAGGCACGGTTTTTGTCGGTGCTCTCGCTTAGCGCCATACAGTTTGAAAAGCCGGCAACGGCGAGAGGGATAATGGTCGCTTCGGTACCACCTGCAATAATGATGTCGGCATATCCGTGGCGGATGCAGCGCATCCCCTCTCCGATGGTATTGGCCGAGGTGGCGCAGGCGGTGACGGTGGGAAGGGAGGGTCCCTTAGCGTTAAATCTGATGGCGATGTTTCCGGCGGCCATGTTGCTTATCATCATTGGTATAAAAAGAGGTGAAACCCTTGAGGGACCACGCTCGTGGAGCTTCATGGCTTCGCTGACAAATGTATGGATACCCCCGATCCCCGAGCCGACATAAACGCCCAGGCGATGAGGGTTATAATCAAAATTATCAAGACCGCTGTCTTGAATTGCCTGAGTTGCCGCCCCCATGGCATATTGGGAAAACAGATCGCTACGTCTGATTTCACTTTTATCCGAATAATAGAGATTGGGGTCGAAATCTTTGACCTCGGCGGCAAGCTTTGCCTTGAAATTAGTTGTGTCGAATTTTGTAATAGTATCGATTCCCGATCGAGCGAAAATCAAGTTGTTCCAAAAGGTATCGATATCATTTCCGACAGGGGATATGACGCCGATTCCGGTTACAACTACCTTTCTCATATAAAACAACCCTTTCTTTTATAGTGCGGTTAAATATAGAGTCCGCCGTCTACTTTTATGATCTCGCCGGTAATATATTTTGCCGCATCGGAGGCCAAAAAGAGAGCTAGAGCGGCAACGTCGCCGGGCTCTCCCATCTGCCTCATCGGAATCATAGAGCAGGCGGCCGATTTTACATCCTCGGGCAGGGCGTCGGTCATATCTGTTTTAATAAAACCGGGGGCGATGGCGTTACAGGTGATGCCCCGGGATGCCAGCTCCTTTGCCGTTGTCTTTGTCAGACCGATAACCCCGGCCTTCGCTGCCGAATAGTTCGCCTGACCGGCATTTCCCATCATGCCGGACACCGAGGTGATGTTGATGATTCTTCCGCTCCTCTTTTTTAGGAAAAGCCGGCTGACAGCCTTAATCATGTTAAAGGTGCCCTTTAGATTAACCTTCAGCACGCTGTCAAACTCCTCCTCGTTCATCTGCATGATCAATTTATCCTTTGTAATGCTGGCATTGTTGACTAAAATATCAATGGTGCCAAAATCCTCGCAAATGCGCTTGACAATCGCCTCGGTCAGCGCAAAATCGGCAACGTCGCAGCAATAGGGAAGGGCTCTTACCCCGAAGGTGCGAGCAGTTTCACAAACCGTGTCGGCAAGGGCCTTGTTGCCCCAATAAATGACTGCAACATCGGCACCGTTTCCTGCCATCTCAAGGGCGATGGCACGACCGATGCCACGAGAGCCTCCGGTGATGAGTGCAACTTTGTTTTTCAGCATAGCAAATCCATCCGTTTCATTAAAATTTGTAAAGATTAAGGGGATAACGGGGCTACAGATCGGCTACTTCAAGGGTTTTCTTGATATTCAGGATATCTTCATAGCACTCGGCATTCATAATCCGAACATCCCTCGAAATCCGCTTGACAAATCCGCTGAGCACCCTCCCGGGACCAGCCTCAATAAAGGTGTCAACTCCGTCGGAGATCATGTTTTTTATCGTCTCTTCCCAGCGGACAGGACTTTTTATTTGACGAAAGAGCAGCTCCCGGTCGGTGTTGCGGTAGGGGCGGGCGGTTACATTTGAGTAAACGGGTATTCTTGCCGGAGAAAAACTCAGGGCAGAAAAATCGGCATCAAGCTGATCGGCAGCCTTTGTCATAAACGGGGAGTGAAAGGGACCACTGACTGCCAGTTTAATCGCACGTCCCCCCGATTCCGAAACCCGCATAATGAATTTATCAAGCTCTTTTGCAGCGCCGGCGACGGTGATTTGACCGGGGCAGTTATAATTTACCGGGAATACCTGTTCAAATTCGGCGCATATATCCTCAACAACATTGTGTGAGAGCTTAAGTATCGCCGCCATAGCTCCGTCTGTCTCAAGGGCTACCTGATGCATAACAGTTGCACGCTCAAGTACAAAATCAAATGCATCTTCATCTGATAGCATCCCGCTGTATGCAAGGGCGACAACCTCACCCAGGGAAAACCCTGCGGTGCAGTCGGCTTTTATCCCGTTTTGTAATAGGGCATGGGCGCAGGCAAGGTCGACGGCAAAGAGGGCGGGTTGCGTGTTTTTTGTAATTGAGAGTGCCTCGGCGCTGCCCGAAAAGCATAAGTCGGCTGTTCCCTCGGCACGGTTGTCCGCCATGTGGAAAACAGCGCGGGCAGCGGCTGATTTTTCGTATAAATCCTTTCCCATGCAGGGGTATTGCGCACCCTGACCGGGAAAGATAATTGCTATTTTACCCATTGCTGAGCACCTGTTAAGAGTCTCTCGGCTTCACTTAAAATTTCTATGATAATATTGCGGCAGGTATCTTCCTTTTTGACCAGTGCGGCGATTTGCCCGAGCATAACACAGCCCTCTGTAACGTCTCCGTCGATTGCCGCCTTGCGAAGGGCGCCCCTTCCTATTGCCTCCAGCTCCTCATTTGAGACTGAGGCGTCATACTCCTTTGAAAAGAAGGTGCGGGAAAAGGCATTTTTCAATGAGCGCACCGGATGCCCCAGACGCTTGCCTGTGACGATAGTATCAATATCCTTTGCCGAGAGAACCTTATCCTTGTAATTTTGGTGAATGGTACATTCCTTAGCGACGAGAAAGCGCGTTCCGAGCTGCACGCCTGAGGCGCCCAGCATAAAGGCGGCGGCAACGCCGCGTCCGTCGGCAATTCCTCCGGCGGCAATAACAGGCACCGATACGGCATCACAAACTTGGGGGACAAGGGTCATGGTGGTAAGATCCCCGATATGTCCGCCGGCCTCCCCCCCTTCGGCAATAACGGCGGAGGCGCCGTATCGCACAACCATCTTTGCAATGGCTGTGGAGGGTACAACCGGGATAATCTTAATTCCGGCTTCTATCCACGCCGGCATATATTTTACAGGCATACCGGCGCCTGTGGTAACTATCGGAACCTTCTCTTCGATGACTGTCCTTGCTATCTCGTCGACATGAGGGCTCATGAGCATTATGTTGACCCCAAAGGGCTTTGAGGTGAGCTGTCTTACTTTTCTGATCTCTTCCCGAAGCTGCTCTTTGGTAGAATTCATGGCAGCAATTATCCCAAGACCGCCCGCTTCTGAAACCGCCGACGCAAGGGAAGCATTGGCGACCCACGCCATTCCGCCCTGAAAAATCGGATAGTCAATGTTTAAAAGCTCGCAGATCTGTGATTTAATCATGAATCAGAGCTTCCTTTCTGATTTGTGTACATATGAATTGTTTGTGGCAGAGAACTTGCCGGATGACGTGGTATGGCTCATTTGTTTGCTTCGATGTACCTGACAATATCGCCTACCGTTTTCATTTCCTCTTTCATTTCTATTGTCACGCCGAACTCGTCCTCAAAGGACATAATCAGCTCGACCACGTCCAGCGAATCAAAGCCAAGATCCTTAAAAGCGCTCTCTTTTTTAATATCGCTTTCCTCCAATCCCTTGTACTCCGCAAGAATTGCTGCAACTTTTTCAAAAACCATGGTATAATCCTCCGATATTTTAAAAAATTTATTATAAATTTATTTTTTACTATTCAATTCCATCTTAAAAGGGCAACAGCAGATGTAAGCCCGGAGCCAAAGGCGCTGAGAAGCAGCACATCTCCCTTTTTGATTTTACCCTGCCGGTTGACCTCGTCAAGTAAAATTGGAATGGTGGCAGATGAGGTATTGCCGCACGACTCGATATTGCAGGGAAATTTTTCCTCGGGCTGCTTTAGCTTATGCCTTGCCGATTCGATGATCCGTATATTCGCCTGATGCAGAAAATAATAGGCGACATCATCCGGCGGGATGGCGTTTTTCTCTAGCATTGATGTAATATCGTTAATGATTGCCGAAACGGCAAATTTATATATTTCCTGCCCGTTCATATTCAGATAAGGCATTGTGTCCCGCTTTTGAGAAAAGGGGGAATTGCCCTCAATCCCCGGAATATTCAAGTTTTCATATTCGCCGTCAATGCTGCAGGCAAGATCGATAAGACCCTCACCCTCCTCAAGAATGACAGCGCCAGCACCGTCGCCAAAGAGGACGCAGGTTGAGCGATCCTCCCAGTCTACAAGTCTTGACATAGCCTCCGCACAAACGATCAACACCCTCTTAACTCTCTTTGAGTCAAAATAGGCTGCCGCCAGCTCAAGTGCAAATATAAATCCGGAACAGCCCATGTTGATATCCAGCATATGCCGGCAGTTTATCCCAAGCCTTTTGCTTAAAAGGCAGGACATGGACGGTGTAAAGAAGTCGCCGTGCAGGGTAGAACAGATGATCATGTCAATCGACAATGGGGAACATTTGGACAGAGATAACGCCTCTATCGCAGACCTTTCCGCAAGATCAAGCAGTGATTCCGAGGTCAGTATGTTTCGCTGCCTGATGCCGGTTCTTGTTCGTATCCATTCATCATTTGTATCTAAAAAGCCTGAAAGGGCATCGTTTGGCACACATAGCCCGGGTATAGCGCTGCCCGTTCCTGTGATAAAAAAGCTCATAGGCATCTGCCTCCATCCTTGTTTAATAGGTTAATACCCATAAAAGGGAAAAGGTTACAAAAAAGCCTGCAATTTTTTTTGCAGGCTTTTTGTGAAGCGGGATATTCGGTTAAATGACAAGCTACTTATTTAAAAAACGCTTTTTGTAATTGAGCGGGGAATATCCGGTTATCCGTTTGAAAAAAGTGCTGAAATAGTTCTGCTCCTCGAACCCAAGCTCGGCCGCAATTTCGCAGATACGGCTGCCTTCGCTGAGCATGGCAATTGCCTTTTTGATTTTCAGCGAATTAAAGTAGGAGATAACCCCGGTTTTTGAATAGGCTGAAAAAATTTTTTTAAGACTGCTGGCGCTCATATTGCATAGAGAGGCCAGCTCGTTAATAGTAAGGTTTTTGTTTAGATTTTTCTTCATTGCATCAAGGATCAGGGCATATTTTTTTGCATTGCCCGAGAGGGACTTGCTTTCATCGCAAAGGACGGACAGCAAAAGGCATTCCAGCTTACTTGCAAACAGCGCTGTCGCATATGGCGACTCGATTTCCCTGCCTGTTATGGCATTGTCAGAAAACTCAAATATCTCATGAGCCTTCGCAATAAGTTTTTTTAGTTCATCGATATGGTGGGGAAAAAGCATGTGGATTTTCCTTGATGTGTTCGGGATAATGTCTGCATTAAAGCCGATAATGGCAACATGAGGCCTTTTATTCCCCGTTGACCAAAAGCTGTGGCCCTCGCCCGGCTTATGCATGATCATCTGCCCCTTCGTCAGCCTATGAACGTCTCCTCCTGAAGCTACCTCGATTTCGCCGTCAAGCACGCATAGAATCTCCCAATGATCATGACGTTCCCCCCTTGAGGAATGATTGTGTTCATAGATGGCATCATATAAGGTATATAGGGTAGAGAGATTTATACATTTTTTTAGTGAAACACCGTGATAGGGTGCCATATCCCTTCTCCTTCAGTGACTGAAATCACACAAATAGTGTCCGAATTTATATATATATTTTGCTGTTCATCTATTATAATTTTAACATAGAATAGTATTAAAGTAAATATGAAAGGCAAATCGGAATATTTTAAAATGACTCGCAGTCAGACCTTTGTTTGGCGTTGCGGTCATATGTTTTGTTTATTTTTAATACCGATTGCAAGTATCATGGAACATGAATTAATAAATATTTTAGATCAGTTTTGCATCTCAGGAGCAATAAGCACTTATGGTTGCGGACATATCAATGAATCCTATCTTGTTAATGATACGCCGAAGTATATTTTACAGAAGATTAACACCGCTGTTTTCAAGCAGCCTGAAAAGGTTATGGAAAATATCGTGGCGGTAACCGAGCATCTCAGAGAAAAAATCCGCAAAGTGGGAGGCAATCCGGACAGAGAAACACTGAATTTAATCAAAGCCAAGGACGGCAAGAGCTTTTATAAATGTGATGGCAACAACTATTACAGGCTCTATCAATATATCGAAGGCACTGTTGCGCTGGAGGCGGCAAACACGCCTGAGCAGTTTTATTATGCGGCAAGGGCATTCGGGAAATTCCAGCGGTTGCTCTCTGATTTTCCCGTCTGTCGTCTCCATGAAACCATTCCTGATTTTCACAACACCCCGCTCAGGCTTGAGGCTCTTCTCGCTGCGGTAAATGAGGACCGGTGCGGACGTGCAAAGGATGTTGCCGATGAGATTGCCTTTGTCTATGCGAGATGTGCCGATACGGCGGTGGTTATTGATGCCATAAATAAGGGCAGGGTGCTCTTGAGGGTTACCCATAATGATACAAAGCTTAACAACGTTCTTTTAGATGCTTGTACGATGGAGGGGGTCTGTGTCATTGATCTTGATACGGTGATGCCCGGCTCTATGCTCTATGATTACGGCGATGCATTGCGTTACGGCGCGAATACTGCAAGTGAGGATGAAACCGACCTGTCAAAAGTTAGATTTGACCTTACTTTGTATGAAAGCTTTACTCGTGGATTTTTGGAAGAGCTTCTGCCCGATCTTACCGAGTGTGAAATTGGGCTTATGCCCTTTTCGGTTAAGCTGCTGACCCTGGAATGCGGGATCCGCTTTTTAACCGACTATCTTAACGGGGATACTTATTTTAAGATTCATCGTAAAAATCATAATCTGGATAGGGCAAGGACGCAACTGAGGCTTGTTGCCGATATTGAGCAAAAGCTTGACGAAATGAAGGAAATCACGGAAAAGACGACCTATGCGCTAATGATACAAAAAGAAGTGTAAAATTTATTACATAATAAACATAAAGAGGAGAAAATAACCGATGAGAGTAATTGTTTGTGAAAACTATGAAGAATTATCAGCACAGGCGGCAAAGATTATGGCAAGTCAAATTATACTCAAGCCGAATAGCATACTGGGGCTTGCGACCGGCTCCACGCCTGTCGGAATGTATAACAGGCTTGCAGAGATGAATCAGAATGGCGATTTGGATTTTAGCAAGGTTATTACCTTTAATCTTGACGAATACTATCCTATTGAAAAAACCAATTGCCAAAGCTATCGGTATTTTATGAATGAAAACCTGTTTTCCAAAATTAACATTGATATCAACAACACCCATGTACCAAATGGAGAGGCGGCTGATCCGATGGTTGAGTGCGCGCGCTATGAGAGAGCCATTGCCGATTGCGGTGGGATCGATCTGCAGCTGCTCGGGATCGGTCAAAATGGTCATATCGGCTTTAACGAACCGGGAGAGACGCTAAGCTCTGTCACGCATATAACCGATCTGACAGAAAACACTATAAAGGCAAATTCCCGATTTTTTGACAAAATCGAGGATGTGCCTAAAAAGGCTCTTACCATGGGAATAGGCTCTATTCTTAAGGCGAAGAAGATACTGCTCCTTGTCAGTGGGCAAAACAAGCATGACGCTCTTATGGATCTCTTTACACCTGAGATAAAGACAAACAATCCGGCAACTTTACTGAAGGTCCACCCCGATGTTATTCTTATTTGCGATCGCGCCGCTTATGGTGATGGTCCGGCAAAATAGGTGGCAACAGATTTTATCGCCTGACCGGTAAACAGGGTAAAATAACCCTTGACAAAAGCACATGAAAATGATATAATATTTGCTGTCGTTACGAAATGGCACAACAATCTGCTGTGTCATTTCGGCGGCAAATGATTATAATGATTTGTACCTTTAGCTCAGCAGGATAGAGCAACTGCCTTCTAAGCAGTAGGTCGGGGGTTCGAATCCCTCAAGGTACGCCAGGGAAAGAGAGCGTTTCTTGATAGAGGAATGCTCTCTTTTATATTAGCTTATATATAAGTTGGAAAGGAGTGGCAGTTATGGATACTGATCCTAATTTATGTGATATAAAAAGAATTGTACATACTACAAAAAAAGCCATAACCGCCGCTTTGGCGTTGTGGCTCTATTAAGGAGGGCCTCAACAATGAAGAAAGAAATCATTAATCTGATTGAGCAACGCAAATATGCTGAAATCAAAAACCAACTCATTGAAATGAATGTGGTGGATGTAGCGCAACTTATCGAAGAGTTAGACAAGCAGAATATGCTGATTGTATTCAGGCTGCTTCCAAAGGACTTTTCCGCAGAGGTTTTTTCGTATGTTTCAACCGATCTCCAGAGAGATATTGTTGAATCCATGTCTGATGCAGAAATAAAAAGCATACTGGATCAGATGTTTTTAGATGATACCGTAGACTTCTTAGAAGAAATGCCTTCAAATGTTGTAAAGAAGGTTTTAAAAAATGCCAACGAAAGTACAAGAAAGCTAATCAATCAATTTTTAAATTATCCTGAAGACTCTGCCGGAAGTATAATGACGATAGAGTTTGTTGATTTGAAAAAGGAGATGACGGCAGAGCAGGCTATCCGGCACATTAAGGAAACGGGAGTAGATAAAGAGACAATTGACACCTGTTACGTTATAGATAAAGAACGGAGGCTTGAGGGAGCGGTATTTATAAGAAAGCTTATATTAAGCAAGGATTCAATAATTGTAAAGGACATCATGGACACAAACATCATATATGTAAGCACTAATGATGACCGAGAAAAAGCAGCATCTTTGTTTAAAAAATATGACCTTCTCTCCATGCCTGTTGTCGATAATGAAGATAGATTGGTAGGCATAGTTACAGTAGATGATATTATAGATGTCATATCTCAGGAAAACACAGAAGACTTGCAAAAGATGGCGGCTATGGTGCCCACCGGAGAGGAGTATTTAAAAACAAGTACCCTCACATTAGCAAAACACCGGATACCCTGGTTATTAATATTAATGATATCTGCATCCCTTACCGGAGGTATTATAAGAAAATTTGATAACGTACTGCAATCTACAGTTCTGCTTGCTTCCTTCATTCCAATGCTTATGGACACCGGCGGCAACTCCGGCACCCAATCCTCAACACTGGTAATTCGGGGAATGGCTTTGGGCGAAATAGGCTTGAAAGATGTTTTTAAAGTGCTGTGGAAGGAATTCAGGGTAAGCTGCATTGCAGGATTGGTGTTATCAAGCCTGAGTTTTTTAAGAATATATTTTTTAGAAAAAGTCGATCTGCTTATAGCCCTAACAGTTTGCACAACCCTGTTTTTTGTTGTCATAATAGCAAAGCTGTTAGGCGGGCTTCTACCAATCGTAGCAAAAACCTTTAAGGCGGACCCCGCAATCATGGCAAGTCCGTTGATTACTACAATAGTAGACACAGCAGCACTTTTAATATACTTTGCAATGGCCACATGGCTACTGAATATATAGCAGAGAGTTCATAACTTAAAAACGGCGATAACATTGTGTACGGGATCAAATTGTTTATGTAATTTCCGCAACTTTATCACAATTCTCCGAATCGGAGAGATATTCACTGTTTTGTGGGTGGCTATTTTAGTCCTTATATTGTAGAATAATAACACGATAGGGCTTTATTATACAGTTTAGTGAGGATTTTTTTATGACAAAGAAATCAATAGGAGCTTTTTTAGCTGCATTACGCAAATCAAGGGGTCTGACGCAGCAAGAGGTTGCCGACCGATTACATGTCTCAAATAAAACGGTCAGCAAATGGGAGCGGGAGGAAAGTACGCCGGATATATCGTTGATTCCGGCTATTGCCGAGCTTTTTGACGTGAGCTGTGATGAAATTTTGCTCGGCAAAAGGATAACGACCGACAAGAGCGCCGAAGGCAATTCGGCTAAAGTTGCGCAGCAAATCAAGCATCTTGCCGGCAAAACGGTGACAAAATATCAAAATACGGCTTACTTTTCGATTTTATTGTCTGTTATCGGAACAATACTTCTTTATGCAGTATCATATGCCTTTTATATACCGGTTATGGGGTTTTCCATGTGTTTGATTTTCATAGCCGTTTCGCTTATTATGTCGGTCATTCAGTTGAATAATGCTAGACATATCTTACAGGGGAATCTTGCCTGTGAGGGTGAGCAGGGCATTTTGGATAGCTCAAAAATAGCGATTTATCGATATTTTTTCGGTGTGCTCTCTGTTAATGTTTTCGCCTTTGTCCTTTCCGTTCCTTTTATTATCCTAAGGGATTATAGTGCAATGTACAGCGTAATAACCGCCCGAAGTTATCTTTCGTATCTGCCCTTTCTTATATTTATTGGTGCGGTAGTTGTGTTTTGCAATTTTTATTTATTGCGTCATAGGCTGATGTTAGAGCCCGGTGAGCATTGGATATTTTATGGCACGGAAAACGGGCGAAAAATGAGTCTTATTCAAGGCACTTGCATTGTTGCTTCTTTATTGATTCTGACAATAGACATGACAAATTTTAGTGAGGACGCAGTCTTTAATTATTCGGCTGTTGCTTTCCTTGTGCTTAACATTTTTTCTGTTGTTACGGTTGTGTATTATTTGATAAATGAAGGAAGCAAGGCGAAGCGTGCATTTTTGATTTTGTTGGGGAGCAGAAATTTTTTGTTGGAGGTTTCTGCCATAATTGCCTTAAGCGGCATGAGTGTGAGTGCCGGCTTTGATGAATTCGGAAAAATTATTGATTCTTATCGGTACGGATACAAATCGACAAACGCTTTAATCGCGATAGTTTTTTCGCTTATTACATTTCTGTTTTATTTCCATATCAAACAACTTGCAGTTAAAAATATCAAAAGCAACTCTGCCGAATAACCTATTACACAAAATTTCAAGCCAAAGTCTTGGTATTCTAAGACTTTGGCTTGAAACTTATGAGGATGTGGACATTTTGGAAGCAAAGAATAATCTGGATATATTGATTCATAGATTTCATTTTAGGATTAATCTTGGATTTGACAGAAACAAAATAGAATAAAACACTTGACATTCAAAAGAAAAAATATTATAATCTGTATTATGCGGCGTGGGAATTCATCAAGTCCACAGATATGATTGGACTGTTTCTCAAGCTCGCATAGCAACAGTAAAAAATGCAAAAATATTTCTCGGGGTGTGGCTCAGCTTGGTAGAGCGCTTGGTTCGGGACCATGCGCACAAGCCTGATTCTATGCGGAAAACTCGACATAAAGTAGTAGTAAAGTAGTAGTAGGAATTTATAATTTTAAGCCGGAGCGGTTGCTTCGGCTTGTTTTATTATTTAATTATAACAACAAAAAAAGCCGGAGCGTAATGCCCCGGCTTAAATCTTATCCCAAAAATTTATTCAGCGTGTATTATGTCATCTAAATGCACCGCGCCTATCACGACCTCGCCCGTTCCGAATACTACTCTGTCTCCTTTTGGTTGCTGAAGAATCTCATAAACGCTGCCATAAACCACCGGAGCAAACTTGTTAGAAGTTCCATAAACGTATGCGTCTTGCCGAACCCGCACCTTGTCGCCGGGCTTGAAAGAATCCTCCGGCTCGACTGCGGTCGGCTCGACTGGTATCGGTTGTACTGGCACAGCATCAGCCTGTACCGACCCACCGATTTGTATTGTGCCGTCGTCACCGATTGTGATGGTAAATTCTTTTATTGTGTATGTTTTACCCACGATGTTAACCTCCTTCGCGTAACCAAAATGATCCGCAATAATCTGCGCCTCTGCTACAGCTAATTTTTTCAAATTTTCACCCGCAATCAAAAACGCCGAATCGGCGGGATTGGTATGGAACCCATGCTCGATGATGTACGCCGCCTTGCAACCACTTTCCGCAGCGGAGCGAATCACGCCGTAATAGTCTACACCCGGTCTGCCGGGGTATTCTCGTGTCATACTGCCCCGATAGTGATGACCCATGATCCCGGATACCTTCTGCCCGAGTTTATCGGCCAGCGGTTTGTTCGCTTCATCGGCCATCGAATAGAATACAACGGTGCCGGTCGTGACCGTGTCGGTTGCCGATGCGGGTGCATTGCTGTGGAGCGATACAAACAGCGCAGAGCCGTTTTGCCCCGCCATCTGACCCCTTGCCTCAAGTGTGGGATCATCGGTCAAATTCGGCCTTGTGGTGACGACCTCAAAGCCGTATCGCTCAAGCTCTGCCTTGAGGTAATTCGCCAGCTTCCACATTTGGGTGCCCTCGTAATAACCGGGGCGGGGCGGGTAAGGATTACCCGTCACACCGTGCCCCGGATCGAGCGTGATCTTAATGGCCATTTAATCACCCCGATTCATTTTATCTTCGGCGGATTGTTTCAATTTCTCCATGACTTTCTTTAAAAATTCGGGGACAGGAACGCCGATTATGCTTAAATTTTCAATAACGGATATCATTTCGTTGATGATAAGCCAGATGCAAGCGATCATCCCAAACAAATACATCGCATTCATTTCTACCCCCGTTGACACCACTGCTGTATGTATTAGCCAGTCCACACCCATGCCACAGCAGACGACGATAAGATATCCAATTTTCTTCACAATTCCTTTGAATCCGATTTGTGAAGACAATTGCGAGTTGATCCACGCTTTTGTCATTCCGGTGATATAATCGACGATCAGCGCGATTACAAGAACAATCAGGGGTATCAACATTTGGTTAAGGTAGACGGTTAGCGCCGCAAACGCAGCGGATAACGTTCCTTTAATTGCTGTTTCTTTCATGTTTGATTTTCCTCCAGAATAATTTTAATATATTACGGCCTCTCCGGCCATTTTATATCATAGGGAAAGCCCGGCTGCTCTGGAACATCGCGGAGCGCTTGGCGATATGTCGCCCATGCGGCTTTCTGCTCGTTACTGAGTGGGCTGTCCACCGTCTGAGTCCAGTCACATTCCGCCAGCAGGCGATTGCGCTTATCTCTCGCCCCATTGGCAAGCCGCTTTATTTCCTCATCCCTTGCGAAAGTGAGCCATATATC
>JAAYQM010000006.1 GCA_012519315.1 Clostridiales bacterium
AATTTATAAGTCTTCCAGCTGACTTTACAGGATGGTTCAGTTTATCATGCTTTATTTGGTCTGTACCTATCACGACTGATATATCTATACTATTTGGTCTATGACTTAATAATATCTGACTCGTTTTATTTAAAGAGGCATCCATTAGTTGTAAATGTTGCTGAATGTATTCAATCCCACTCCTAAATTTTTGGAGCGCGGTAGTTTCTTTAAAATCTGGTTTACCATTAGCCATAGACGTTCCTCCAGTCTGTATTACAAAAACATTTGATGTTTTTTATCCATATCTTATTTCTGATTTTCCGCGCGGGTCTTATTTCCTTTTCTGCGTGCGACTTTTTTCCCTTTCCGCCCAAGGCAGATATGGCCACTAACGGGTGGCAGCACGCCAGAAGTTTTACGGAACGAAGTGGAGTAAAATTTGGGTGGAGCGAAGCGTAACCTGGCTGCTGCTGTTGTGCGAAGTTTACAAAACGCCTACCGCATTTCAATCTCTTCCGCCCCCGCTCCTCATCTTCTTTCTTCCGATTTTTTGTGCCTGATTTTTTCAGCCGGAGCACATGACGTGTGGAGGCTGTCTGCTTTATAATTGTCTTCCAACTGTCTTGAATGCAAAACGTTTGAATGTCTCTGAATTCCTAATTCTATTAAAGTCTTCGAACTCTTTTACGATGTGCTCTGCATCTGTAATGTCATTGTATTTACGTCTTCCACCGATTTCTTGATTGAACAATTTTGTTAACCATGTTTTCGGATTCTTTTGCCCGTCTGGATTTTTCAATTTTTTTATCTTGCCAACCGGATGGGGATGTTTTTTTCGTGCTATGTATTTACTTAGGACCCGTTCATCTGAAATCAACCATGCTTCAAGCTCTTCTTCAATACAAACCATATCGTATTGCTTTTTTTTCACACCGGCATTCTTCATGGCATCTTCGATTGCATCTCTGTCTTCTTTTCTGCAAGGATTCTGCCCTTTTTCCCGCCATGCCGGAAAGAGGTCCCATACTACAATCACTTTATCGCATTTCTCAAGCTCTATGAGATTCTTTGCCGCTTTACCGCAATCACTTATGAGTCCAGGTTTATTTGTTAGTGCTTCAAACGCTGTATCGACACTGTCGTCAAGCATTTTCAATAGGTGCATGCATACCTTAACATCTGGCCCTTCAGGCCCGCATTCAAAAACAAAACCGAGTTTCATTTGTCCCTCCCGGTGAGTGTTCCCATTGTATACAGCCTGCCGGGAGTGAAATCTTTTGCCCATTTGCGCAGCTTTTCTTCGTCGGATGGACGGTTAAACACAGGTGCACCGTCTTGGTTACGTTCTACGGTAATGATGCTCGATAGCGGCAGCAGGTCGAGTAAATACGGGGAATGCGTAGTTATTAGGACTTGTCCCAAACCTTCTTCAACAAAAGAGCGTATTTCTTCGACAAGCAAATGAATTGTTCGAGGGTCGAGGCCATTTTCTATTTCCTCAATTATTATGAATGGCGGCGGTTCCGGGTGCCGAAAAACGGATAATAATGCAAGTATCCGGACTGTACCAGTTGAAAGAAGCCATCCGGGAAGGTTGGTTGGTATTCCCTTCTCAGACAATAACAGGTAAATCTTTCTTTCCAGTTCTTTTGTAATATCCGGTTTCAAATCATCTGCATAAGGCAACACGAATTTAAGTGTATCGATTATCCCATCGAAAGTGGGCACATCCATATCCCTTATGCTTTGCAGGTATTCGGCAATATTCGCGCCGGTTTTATGGAGCTTTATCTCGCCGGGAGTACGTTTTTGCGGTATTGGCTCAAACATGGTGTATGGCTGCAATCTCAAGAATTGCCATGAACTGAATAAGCCTGCATGATACTTGTTCGGAAACGAACCAACCTTGAATGTGGGATTCTCGGCAATATTTGAGCGGTATTGTATGCTCATCCTGTTTTTTGTCGGCTCAAGCGATAATTCGAGGTCCAGCTTTATTTTTTCGCCTTCGTATTTTCCGTTTACAGAAAACATCATCGGGTTTGGCAATCGCTTCTGGTCTTTTACTTTCGGCGTAAGCTCATGGCTTACTGCCTGGTTCCATACATGCTCAAAACCATGCCAGGATTCCATCGCTTTATCAACCCCAGACAGGCTGATTGCCTGAAGCATTTCAAGTGCTTCGACAATACTACTCTTACCCGAACCGTTGTTGCCGATTAGAGCAGTCAAAGGAGAAAGCTTAATCGTTTTGCTGTCGCGAATCGCTTTGAAGTTTTTTATTCGGAACGAGTTGAGCTTGGTTGCAGGTTTCATTTAAGTATTCCCTTTTGAATGTCACGGAAATAGTTAAGGGCAGTTATGCGGAAGGTGTCCTTGGTCTCTGATAAGATAAGTTGGTAATCGCTTTCGGTAATTCCGTATAGTTGGGCCACAATTGCATCAATTTTTGCGTCTGTTTCTATCAAATCACTAATGGCCCCATTCTTACTTGTCATGTCTAGCATTCTTTTTGATAGTTTTCTTAATTCACTTTCTATCGTGCTATCGATACTTTGCGGAAGGGGCAAATTATCTACTTCATAACCATTGACATTTGAATTTGTGCTGAAACATTTGAAAGCGAAATTTAGAATTGAGCTATTAAAAATGCAAAGCATGCTTTCGAGGCAAATATCATTGATATCAAACGCTAAATAGTTTACAGAGTTTGCTAAGAATGTACCATCTTCTACGATTGTCATTTTAAGTCTTGTCTTTTCGTTTACGCCAGTTATGCCCTGTAACACGATGCGCCTGCCACAAATATGTGCGCGCTTTTTTGAAGAAAGTTTTGCTAAGAAGCGTTTGGAATCAATGAACAGGAATTCGCCTTGACTCATTTTTTTGTTAAGAATATATCGCCCAACACCCGCACCTCTTAATAATGGGTGACCAATACCATTTTCGTTTATTAGCGCTTTGTTTAAACTCAGGTCAGCTTCCCCTGTATAACAGTGGCCGATTGATGACAACCGGGTACTATTCTGATAAATGCTTGATAATGTTTTGAATGATTGTTTCGAAATGATGGGAATAGTGTAATTCGAGGGATCCAGAAGCTGAATCTGCTTGGAATTTAGGGCAATCGTGTCAACAGTCTGGTCGATGTATTTGTCTGTGTTTACTCGCAAGGTAAAGTCGCTGTTCTTACTTTGCTTTCTTTTAGCATTCAGGATACATACTGACATCTTTGCATTCTCAAAGACTCTTTTCTGTGGATTGTCTCTTTCTGGAAAGGCATCTATGGAAGAGACTGAATAGGAATTGATAATATGTTTTCTCAAATTTGATGCACTAGAATCAGCCACAAACGCCAAAGGAAATATCTCAGAGAAGAACCCCTCTGAATGCAGAATGGAAAAGCTCTTAATGATGAATAGACGAAAAATGTTCAACATCCCCCCAAGTGCTGGCGCGTAAACGCTACTCTTTTTTACATAATCAAGCTCTGCACTTGTGAATGAAATAGAAGAGGCTTTGTTCTGCCTCTTATTAATTAGACCATACGGAGGATTGCCGATCACGATGTCGAATCCGCCTTTTGCATGGTAGACTTCTGAAAAATGAATAGTAAAATCAAATGAAATATCGGGAATGTTCTTAAGATAGATTTTCATGCTGGAAATTATTTCTTGGAACTTGCTGTTTATGCTTTCACGAATTGTTCTCTTTTCCTGATTGTTGGTTGTACTAAAGAATTGCTCTTTCAATTCCTCAATCTCTTTTTCTAAACCATCGTTATGCATGACACCTTCGGGAATACCGAGTAACGAATTTCCGCAAACAACCTTATAGTCCAAATTCGGCAGCGGCTCTATATCCTGTATACTATCCTCGTCAACCACAAGCGACAGCCAAAGCCGCAACTTTGCTATATCAATAGCGGAATCATCGATATCCACGCCATATAGAGAATTTTGGATGCATTCCCGCTTCAAATGGTATTGCGTTCTGTCTTCATCAGTTTCCTTTTTCCCAATAAATGGCGTCAAAGCAGTTCTCGCCCTTACAATTTCATTCAGCATACCCACCGGAAATGCACCGGAACCTATTGCTGGATCGCAGACTTTAATGTCGGCAAGTGCCTTATCAAACAGCCTTGCATGAGTTTTAATGGAATTGGGTAATTGCCAGGTTCTCTGATTTTTCTCGCTACGGTTATCCGCGATAACGAGATGGCTGTTTTTAATGAACACGTCAATATCGTCTTTGCTGATTTTTATATCTTTATGCTCGAATTCAAGCTTAGTCTGTTTACGCGCTGAGTTTCCCAGTAAATCTGTCTGGTCAACCGCAAGTTCCTGATAGGATACTGTACCGGAATTGATTGAGGTGTCGAGGTAATTTATCAAACTCTCCTGACACATATAGTGCACTATCTCGCGGGGGGTATAATAGGTGCCTTTTGATTTTCGGTCTTTCACTTCAAGGAGATTTTCAAAGACTTTTCCAAGCATTTCCGGGTCAACGGCGACTTCTTTATCAAGCGGCTCATCCTCTTTCACCGTGAAGTTGTACCGGTCGAATACATCGAGTATCCCGGTACCAATGTCGTTATCTTTAGTTGGTTCACAATTTGAGAACACCTCGTTTGGGAGATTAATCTCTGTTTTCTTCCAGTCATAATCCTTAATCGGCTCGAACAAGCCACCGTTTAGGAAGGGGATTCGGCAATCAAAAGGCCGGTAATAGCTTGGGTCTGCAGATGAGCGCTGTACTGCAAGAGCCTCATAGAACAACGGCTCCAGAAAAGCATTGAAATAATTTACTTTTTCTTGTTCACTATTCTTGAAGAGCGATTTTAGAAATTTTCTATCGCCCATGCCGAAGCTCTCATTTTTCGGAACGCCCAACCAGCCTTTCTTTTGAATGAAATAGAGGAAGACAATTTGGCCAAGTAGTTTTTTCGCAAATGCTTCTGTTTTTATGCCCTTTGAATTAAAATCGGCTGAAATGCTCTTGTCCTTCTTCAACAATGCATCAAGGTTTTCCTTGAGATTAAGAAACAACAGCTTGTACTGCTCAAAGAATTCCTTGGTTACCTTTTCGATATTGAAGCACGCTTCGACATCGGCGATATCGGGATTTACCTCAGACTCAGCAAGCAGCGGGAGAAACTGTTTTTTTGCTGTGTGGCATGGCTCATTTTCACCAACAAGGAAAGAATATCTGCGGGCTGAAGTCGCTTCCTGAATTGCCTTTATTTTGCCTTTCTTATCCTTTTGTGTTTTGTATTCAAGCTTAATGAAGGATAAACGCCAATCAGAGCTGTCGTCTGCGTAAAACGCAATCAGCAGTGTGTCCCGATTACCTTTTCGTTTCAAGTATTCTATCGCAAAATTGCGCAGGCCTGTGCGGGTCCGTTCGAGCTTGAATCCACCATGTACTTTGACGGCAAGAACGTCGAGAATCTCTTCAACGGGGGATATGTATTGTCCGATTCTCTTAAAGCTTTTAATGTGGTTGCGGTACGGTTCATACACGTAATTACCGGACTGGACAGGAGTCGCCTTTGAACGGTCGAAATCATTGAAAAGGCTTACGCAGAATTGTGAAAAGCGTGCTTCATCAAATTTCTGGTCAAACACCTGCTCGATTAGTTTTACTGCTTGCACTTTATCCATTATTACTTATCCTTGTGCTTTCAAATAGCATGAAAGAATAACTTCACGCGGTTTTTGTTCTTGCTGGTTTTGATTATTACTGTCACCGGTTAAACGCACATATTTTTGTAGTACCCGAACTAGTTTCAGCGGGTCATCTTCATGCTCTATTTCTTTTCTTATTTGCTGTGCAGTTTTCTTGGCAATGGTGCCTTGTTCAAGCATGCGTAGCACTGCCTGGATGGTATCTTCATCAGATTCAGTGAATCTCGGGCAGGTACTGAATTCCTTCGCCTTTAATCTGAAAAGAATGTATTTGGCATTTGATGCGCCACCTCGCCGCTTCCCCGGTTCATCTCCTGCGGTGGTATCCAGCTCGAATTTGTTCTTATTAACTTTCAACATTTCAAAGAAATCAGCATCTATGCTCTTGCGAGGTTCTGCTTGCTCGCATTCAATGATTGCCGCGGCGTCGAAAAATGTTATCTCTCTTACTTTTTGCAGGTCGTTAACGTAGAACTTCTTTAAGTAGCCATGCCTGAAGAAAGTTAACAGTTCGCTATTTTCTTTCCCTTTTGCATGCTTTGCAGAGCGGCATTTCTTAGGCAGGTTCTTGATTCTTCTGAACAGTTCAGGGTTCTTATCCCGGATATCACGTATAAGCGACAAATACTTCAATTCAGAATCCTCTTCTTCATCCTCACCGGTATAAATCTTTCGGCTATTGAGCTTTTCGAACAACTCCCGACTTCCGAATTCTTCCCCATCGCTTAGATACTTGGCATCTTCTCCTAGAATATTATGGAACAATTGAATCTTTGCGATTATGTTGGCTTCCAATCCAAGGTGTTCATCAGCATTTGTTGTCGGAAAAAAGTTGAAGATGTGTACTTTCTTATGTTTCGTACCTATTCTATTAATGCGGCCAACCCGTTGCAGCACACGTGTGGGATTCCAGGGCATATCGTAGTTGATGATTACATTTGAGCGATGCAGGTTAATACCTTCAGCAAGGATGTCGGTAGTTATGAGGACTTTGATTTTATCTTGCTGAGTTTTCGCATTCGGGTCATAGTTTTCGATAATCAAATCGCGCGAGATATGCGATGATATATAGCCACCGGTACCATGTTGCATACCCCCCTTACTGCTGTATGTAAATATTGAATCTTTGTAGTGTACCGAAAGGCTTGAATGCAGGTATTCGGCAGTCTCTTTTGATTCGGTAAAGACAATTACCGTTTTGCTCTTCAAATATTTGTTGTTACTCAATTCTGATTTGAATGCATCAAGCTTTGGATCTTCTTTGACCGTCTTCCAGATAGATTGTATTTCAAGCAAAATTGCCAAATCATGTTCCAGGTCAGCTAAATAATCTTCTTTAAAATGGGCAGACGGATACTTCTGTACCTTATCTTCGCTTACCATCTGCTCAAGAGTTTCTGTATCGTCATTTTCAAGCAGGTCAAAGACATCCACTTTGTTGCTTATATAGACAGTGCCCTTCTTGAACATTTCGATAAAGTTAGCATAAGAAATGCAAAACCTGTCGACGCTATTGCGGAAAGCATGAAAGCTGCTTTCAAGGCGCTTAACAAGAATACCCTTCATGAAACCACCGACATTGCGCTGCTGCTGAAGCTCAAATTCAGTGATTTTTCCAGCAGTCAGATAAAGCAGCGGTGTGTATCGGGAATACCGGAAATTGATTAACAGCTCAATGGTTCTATTGAATACTTGCTCCGTATTGCCGGAAAACTTATAGATTAGTCTTTGCGGGTCCGCGACTTCAGGAAACGAGACGCCTTGTTTTTCCAAATCAGCGCTGTAATATTTAAGCACATCAGAGCGTGTTCTTCGAACCATTACATATTTGAGTGCTTTGTCCCTGATTTCATCTGCAACATGCTTTAGCTCTTCCGTGTACTGCGGGTCATCTTTTGAGTATTGGGCTAACCTTGAATTTAAGCCATTGAAGAAGTCTTCCAAGTTTGGCACACCGGGTATTGACGATTGCTTCGGAAGCAGGAAAAGCTTAAGCTGTGCGAATATGTCATCAATCTTGTTGTTTAAGGGTGTTGCTGTCACCAGTATTATCTTTTTGCCACGGCAGATGTCCAGCAGGTCGGCATAGGATTGTGTAGCTTCATTTCGAAATCGATGGGCCTCATCAATAACGATGTAGTCATACTTCTCTGTGCCTTTTTCAATAATTTTGTGAAGTTTTCCAAGAGATTCAACTTCAATGCTTCTTATCCCGAAGTCAAATAAAGACTCTTTCCAATAATCAGCCAAAACAGGCGGGCAGATTACTAAAGTTTTGCCGTGGAGTTGCTGTAGAAGCAGAGATGTCGTAAACGTTTTGCCAAGTCCTACCACATCAGCGATGAAAACGCCATTATAACGGGATAGTATCTTTTTTGCCTGGACTGCTGCTTGTTTCTGATATTTAAGTTCAATGAAGCCTTCTGGTAGGAACGGCTCAAATTCTTCATCCAGATTTATGTCTTCTTCCAAGTATTCATATATGAGCTTGAGGTACAACTCATAAGGAGTGATGCTTTCGCTAAGCCATGTTTTTTCCTGAATTGTCTGGATGTACTCTGCGGTTAAATCAACGCTTTCTTCCCACAGTTTTTCAAATTTACCAAGAGCAAATTTGACGTCCGCAGTATCCTTCAGTTCAACATTGAATTCACGTTGACCGACAAAACCCGATTCAGAGAAATTACTTGAGCCAGTTATGACACTTCCATAAGCAACATCGGAAACGGGTTTGGCATAACGTGTTATGTAAACTTTTGCATGAATGTCTTTGCTTGGATATGCCCTAATCTCGATTTTCTCCTCACGGAGATACTGGATGAACTTTTTTACTGAGATTTGCACGTCTTCAGTATCAGCGGAATGTTCCATCTCCTTTTGTACGTCATTTGAGAACTTCTGGCGAGTATTCTTATGCGACTCAAAATCCATCTCAGTTTGTATGGATTGCTGGTATATCTCAAAAGTTTTGTAGTCGACGTTCAGTCCAACAAGAATTCTAATCTTCTCAATATTTTCCAGTGTTTTATAAATACGGTGGAACCCGCTTGTCCGGAAATATCCAACGAGAATGTCAAAATGCTGAGCATGCTCAAGAGTCTTTTCGAATCTGGCATGCAGCGTTTCATTCTCTTCATTCGTGAAAAATTTCAAATCTGTACTATTTTCAGGCATTTAGACGCTTTCTTCTTGCATTTATTCACCCGCTAGGACGGCGGGTGATTTTTAAATCAGACACAAAAATCTATCAATAAAATAATCCCTACCCTATGATATCTCCTATTCTTCTTCATCTTCTTTCCTCCCTTGCGGCCGCATGGGTTTCGGGGGCGGACATTCAATAAATGCGTTTTGTAAATTTTGCACAACGGGTTGCGTATACATGACGTTTGCTGGAAGCTTTGCGGAAGCAAATGTGGCGAAGCCCGTAGCGATAGCGGAGCATGTATTCGCTGTTGTTTGGCTGTAGGGTTTTACTGCAAGGCCTACAAACCAGGGCCATGGACGGCCCTGCTACAACTAGTTAATTTTCTTCATCTTCTGGATAAGGCATAGGGGCAACAGAAACCCACCCTTCTCGATCAGGCTCGTTATATCCGGTTCTTATGGAACCATCTTCAGTTGAAATAACATTAGCCCCTCTATGAATAAAAGCACGAATCACAGTTTTTCTTGGATGATCCTGATCTGTCTTTGCTGCACTAACAATTGCAGTGAATGTTCCTGACGAGGCATCTGGTTGTGACTTTAATCTTTGACCTAACCAACGGTCAAGTAATTCTGTAGAAACATTATGCCTCGATCCATGGTGTGGGATTTGGATTCTATTAATTCCTGGTAAAGTCAAACCAACATTAGGTGCATAATCAGCAGCTTCATTCAATGCCAATCTTCCAGCATCAGCAGTTAGAAGGATTTTCTCACCACATAAATTTGCATACTGTACGACACTCATATTGTTTTCTGCGCTTGTATCATCTTGTGGGAATGTTTCTTGTCCCCATGCTGCTCTGATATATGCTATTGCATTTTCAACCATCACACCTGCAGTTCTTAGCAAAGAAGATGAAAATGACTCTACTGAATCTGGAGTTTTATCAGATTCGACAACAAGATCTAAATAAGTAGATTTTGATGGTGCCAGCACAGTAAAATGACCTATTTTAGAACCTTGAAAAGGCGCATAAATTGGAACTTTTTTATCTTTTGCTAATTCTTCAAGTGCAACAAGGTTGGGGTACAGATCTTTAAGCCGTTTAATAAGATTGTCAACATTAGTAAACCGGCTAAAACGATCAATCAATTCATCTGCGTATAACCAAGGTCTAAGCATCCAAAGAGCACCAATTTTATAATTATCAAAGAGCTTTCGTAAGCCTCCAGAGTGATCACCGTCAGAGTGGCTAACGACAACCGAGTCAATAAATTTTGGTGCATTATAGTATTTGTTAATATGTTCTACAAGTGAATCTCCAGTATCTTGAAATCCACCATCTGTGACATGGATAAAGGTTTCTCCTCCTACCTGATATCGAATCGGTATTGCATCTCCACTTTTTTTTGACTCAACATCTAAGAAGTCGATTTCGAAGAAGTCAGGCATCTTTATCTCCTTCACTTTTTCTGAATTGATTTACACGTTTTGTTATATAATTATTTTGTTTTCTGTATGAAAAAAGGAACAGAATCAGCAATCCAATAACTGTAACTTCTGCATTCCATTTATTAATTTGAGGTAAACATGTTGAAATCCGTTCATATACTTTCAATAATATTAGTAATAAAAATAAAGAACAAAATGTGCGATACATATTGTTAGATTCAGATAAAATCTCTAATTTATCATCTTTTTTGGAGGCTGAAACGAAATCGGGGTAATGAGAGAAATGGACAAAATTAGTCGACTTTAGAAGCGGTTCGATTATAATTGATCCGATCCGGCTGATTACAAGCCCGATAAAATAATATAGGAATACACCATTAATAATATCCTTCTGTAACAAGTGAAACGATGTAAACGTCTCAACGAGAATAGAAAATATAATGCCAGGTAAAAGATAATTAAAGATGTTATATGATGATAGTTTGCCAAGAAGGTCCTTCATTTAACCTCCAAATAAATTTATAATTTTAATGAATTTTCGTTTTTTTACCCCACACGACGTGGGGTATTGGCCTTGCATTGAAACCCTATTGCAAACAACG
>JAAYQM010000050.1 GCA_012519315.1 Clostridiales bacterium
AAGTCCCTTTGGTTTTTGAAGTTCCTTCAGTTACCAAAGTTCCTCCGGAAACCGAAGTTTCTGCGTCGCAAGGGTCAGGGATGCGGCTCTTCTGGGGCTTGTCTATCCGCTGCCAGCGCCGCCAGTTGTCAAGCCTGTAATAGTCCATTCCCTTCACCTGATAAAAGGTGACCGACAAATTCTCCCTAATCTCCGCGAGGGCGCGGCGGATATCCCCCTCCCGAATCCTCTCTCCGTAGGGGAATAGGGTGGACTTTATGTAGGTGGGGTTGGCGCACCCCTTCCCCTCGTCGTCCGCCATCGAAATAAGACCGATAAAAATAACCTTTCCCGCCATGGACAGCCGGGCAAAGCCGATACTGTCCCAAATGGTGGGGTCTATCATGCGTCGTCTTGCCATGGCTATCTGCCACTCAGCCGCTCAAGGGACCCCCTCAGCGACTTTAACTCCCGGTTAAGGGCGCGAATCTCCGCCTCAAGCTCGATAAGCTGCTCCTCCTTCTCCCCGATCTCCTCGCATAGCTCCTCAACCTCGTAGAGAACATGGCGGCGGCTCAGGTGTGGCTCGTATTCATACTCGTATTGCCTCTGATACTCGTCAAAGGCCTCGTTTTGATAACGGTACATCCTTCAATTCTCCTTTTTTGTCGTTTTTTGTCTTTTTTTGCAGAAAAATGGGCTTTAAAAGTAAATTCAACCTAATTTTGTTAATCAGTTTTGAAAAAATATTGATTTGCCGCCGTTTTTGTGTTACCATGATTGTAGGACAATTCTATTATAATTCGTAAATACGAAATTATCAAGAGTATTTTTCGTTTTTACGAAAAATCAGCGTTATCTCCAAAGTTATCGACCAAATTTTAGCAATTGTTACAAAGAATCAGCAAAAGGGGCGGTAGGCATATCGCAATGGTCGCAATGGTCGCAACGGTCGCAATGGTCGCAACGGCTGCAATGGTCGCAACGGTCGCAAAAGCCCCGCAGACCGCAAATTCTGATCATGGCGGCCGGCAGGGCAGGAAAATGAAAATTTTTAGAAGGATAGATGAATTATGACTAAGATACCGAGACTATTTCAAATACTGGAGGAAAGGAATATCAGCCGAAAGGAGCTGTCCCGGGCGACGGGCATCTCCCCGGGCAATATTTCGGACTGGAAAACGGGGAGGAGCAAGCCCTCTGCCGACAAGCTTCGCATACTTTCCGACTATCTTGGGGTGAGCGTGGACTATCTTCTGGGTCGGGAGGGGGCGACGGTGACCGGCCCGTCGGCGAAGGGCCTTGGTCGGGAGGAGCGTCTGGCGCAGATAATAGAGGGAGACGAGGCCCTTTTTCGCCTTGCCGAGGCTTTAAGCTCCCTCAATGACGCCGATCTCGAAGAGGTGGAGCGTTATGTGGACTATCTAGTTCAGCGACAAAAGAAGAGAGCAAAGTGACGGCGGATTGGCTGTCCTCGAGGGTGAGGACAGCCTCGATTATCCTTAGCACTCGGTCGGGATAGCTCGCCGCCTTATTTCGTTTTGGACGGTTTTTTAATGCAATTTCCATTTTTGTTACAGAATTTTGCATAGTTTCATTCCCCTTTTTCGTTTTGTTATTCCATATTCTGGATATTAACAGGTTTATGTACTAATATTACACTATATTTCCAAATTTTACAAGTAGTTTTGACAAAATATTTTAAGTTTTAGTAAAAATTACCTGAATTTGATAAAGTTCAACAAGAAAACAATAAATCAGACATAAAAAGAGAGGGTCTGCCGACGAAGCGGACCCTCTCTTTTTGTGAGAATTGGGGGAGGATTCCCGCTTTTTGAAAAAAGCGGGGCAAAAACTTTTCTATCTAAAACATAAGAGGGGAAATATCGACGCCCACCCTCTAATTTCACTCGTATGTAGATTTTTACATATTTGCGTTTTGAAAAAGCGGGGCAAAAATTTTACCGCTCAAAGGGAAAAAGGGCGAAATACCGGCGGACTTGCATCCTATCTTCACAAAGGGCTCTGATCGGGACAATCCTGCCAGCGTTTCAGCTCATAGGGCAGGCTTGTGTTGAAATTGTTGTCGATAAAGCGGTTTCGGGGGGACAGGCGCCGGATATCGGCCTCCCTGTTCTCTAGAAAAATGTTTGTTTTTATCAGATTGTCCCTGCCGGTGATCAAAAGACCGTAGCCTCCGTTGTCGGTGATACGGTTGCTCTCCACAAGACACCCGTCGGTGACCGACAGCCCCGTTTCCCCTTGATTGGCGATTTGATTTTCCCGAAAGGTTGACCCCCGCCCCCGTGAGAGAATCCCATGCCCACGGTTGCCCGAAACCATGTTGCCGAAAAGCTCGGACAGGGGATTTGTCAGGCAGCAGCCGTCGGTGAGGTTGTCGGTGATGCAGTTGCCTGCCAGCCTTACGGGAAATCCCCCCTCAAAGCTGCAGCCCATGGTGATATTCAGCCTCAGCTCACAACCGACAATCTCGGTGATTCCATAAGTTTGTCTCCCCTCCACCCCGCAAAAGGCGTTGCTGTTAAGGGTGCAGTGGTCAAGGAGGATGTCGCCGCATTTCACAAGCTCGACGCCGCTCTGCCCGTTGCCGCCCCCGGCAGAGGAGAGAAGCCGAACGCCCTCCGCTCCCACGATTTTTATGCCGCTGCCACCGCAGCAGTCGGTGCGGCAGCAGATGATGCTGTGGGAGCTTCCGCCTTTTATCCAAAGACCGTTTTTGTTGCAGTTGATAATCTGTATTGACTCAAGGGCTACCCCCGTTACCCCCTCCAGGATCACTCCGAAGGCGCGGGAAAATTCCCCGTCGATGATCGCCGGCCCCTCCCCCTTGATAGAGAGGTTATTCTTGTTGACGGTGACCGTCTCACGGTAGACCCCCCGTTGAAGAAGGATGATATCTCCCGGCGACGCCGCCCGAACCGCCTCCCCGATGGTGCGGCAGTCGGTCTTGACCCTGATGATTGCCATGCTTTGCCACTGCTCCTTGTTTGTTTTTATATTTGTGTGTCTAAAGTTCCCCAAGCCGCCCACGCTCATCAAGGCTCTATTCCCTGCGGGAGGGGTTCCTGTCGCAAAAGTTGAGAGGGGGATTGTCGTTGCAGGTGACATTCTTTTTGATGACATTGTTGGGGGCAGCCCGAACGATGTCAAAGGGGGTGTTCTGGGTGACGGTGTTGGAGGCGATATAATTGCGGATCCCGGTCAGCAAAATTCCGCTCCCCCCGTTTCGGCTGATGAGGTTGCTTGTCACATCGCAGCCGTCCCCCGTTATGTAAAGACCGGTGCCCTCGTTTGAGGCGATGCGGCTCTCCGAAATCTCACACCGGTCGCTGTTGATGACACATCCGTTTTCCCATTGGGCGGAAACCGAGGTACACTTAATCTCGGAGCCGGGGCAGTCGCAAAGCCGAATCCCGTCCATCACGTTTCCCATTATCTCGCACTCGATAATCCCGATGTTGCACCCCTCGGCAAGGATGCCTGCCCCGTTGTTGCGGGAGATCTCGCAGCCCCTGAGATTTATGCCGGCGGAATCCCTTGAACCGCAGTAGATGCCGTTTCCTCCGTTGCTGATAACTCTGCACCCCGCCGCTAGAAGATCGGGGGAATCGTGAACCTCGATGCCGCAGACCCCGTTTGCCGAAAAATCGGAGCAGAAAAGGTGAACATCCTCGCATCGGGTAAGGTAGATGCCATCGGTGCCGCAGTTTTCCACAGAGCAGTTTCGGATGACAATGCGGGTTGAATCATGGCAGAAAAAACCGCTGGAATCAAATTCCCGCAGGCAAAAGCCCTCGATGCATATCCTGTCGGCACGCCTTAGCTCAAATCCATCTGCAAGGGTACAGCCCTGATTTCCTCTCCTGCCGGAGACCTCGACAGATCCCAGATCAGAGTCTCGGTCAGAGTTTCGGTCAGATAATCCGCCGACAAGAACGGCGCCCTCCCCAAGGAGGGAAATGCCCTCCTTTTCGATTATCACCGACTCTCGGTAGACCCCCTCCTCCACCACAATGACGTCTCCTGCCTCTGCCCGGTCGACGGCGGCCTGTATTGTGGGAAAGTCTCCCCTCACCCTCAGCTTTGCCATGACATCCTCCCCTATTCCCCCCGTGGGGTTGTTTGCTCGCCCGTCTGTGGGCGCAAAAATGATCTTCAAAGCCTTGTTTGGCAATTGTGTACGCAATTTGGCGGTTTCGCCCCGTTGTCCCGATTGCACAATCGGCGGTTCTGATACCGCGCCCAATTAATTATATGCAGAACCGGCTTGTCCTGTGCCCATTTTTTTGTTTTTTATGAATTTTGGGCAAAAAAAGTTCCCCTTTGCACGAAAAATACGAATTATCTGTGATATTATCCCGATTGATGATAGAGAATCGCCTTTTTATATTAATTCTGACGGAGGAGAATATGAAAGGGAAAGAGGAAAATTGCAAGAACAATTGCAAAAACAGCAAAACCAACACAAAAAAGCCGGCGCGCAAGAGGAGCAAAGGGGAAGGTGAGGCGGCAAAGCTTGAGAGAATCTGGTCTCGGGAGGAGGCGCTGGCCGCCCTAAAGCAGCTTTACCTTGTGTCTATGGAGGGCGCCCTTGAGCGGGTGGTGGACAAGCGGAGCGGGGAGACGGCGGTGCAGTTTAACGCATCGGCGGCCTCTACCGCCACAAAGGCTATCGAGGCGGCAAATAAAATGATGGGCTACCAAAAGCCGGAGGCTGCCGAGCTGCCGGAGGGCGGGGGGATCGAGGTAGAGTTTTTGATTGAGCAATACTTGTGCGAGTGAGTGGGAGGTGAAGGGATGAAGCTGACACTTTCGCCGCCGACATTAAGGCAGCGTGAATTTCTTACAGCGACCGCCCGTTTTGTTGCCTATGGCGGCGCGAGGGGCGGGGGGAAGTCCCATGCCGTGCGGCTGAAGGCGACCCTCCTTGCTCTGCGTTATCCGGGGATCAGCATCCTGATTTTGCGCCGCTCCTACCCGGAGCTTTATGAAAACCATATCCGTGTGATGTCGGCGGAGCTTGCCGGGGCTGCCCTCTATCGGGACAGCGACAAGTCCCTCACCTTCCTGACGGGCAGCCGCATAAAGTTCGGCTACTGCGACGGGGACGGCGACCTTGATCAGTATCAGGGACGGGAGTATGACGTCATCTTCATCGACGAGGCGACCCAGTTCAGCGAGTACCAGTTTCGGGTGCTCTGCGCCTGCCTGCGAGGGGTCAACAGCTTTCCGAAGCGGTTTTACCTTACCTGCAATCCCGGGGGACCGGGGCATGAATGGGTCAAGCGTCTTTTTATCGATCGGAATTTCAGGGAGGGGGAGAACCCTGAGGACTATGTTTTCATCCGCTCCACCGTTTATGATAACCAGCCCCTCCTTGATGCCGACCCCGGCTATCTCGATAACCTGAAGGGGCTGCCCCATGATCTGCGGCGGGCGTGGCTTTACGGGGAGTGGGATCTTTTTGCCGGTCAGTATTTTTCCGAGTTTTCAAGGGAGATTCATGTCTGCGCCCCATTTAGGATCCCTGCCCATTGGCGGGTGGTGCGGGCGATAGACTACGGGCTTGATATGCTTGCCTGCCTTTGGATTGCCCTTGACGATAGCGGCTTCGCTTATGTGATAAGGGAGCTTTGCGCCCCCGGTCTGATTGTCTCCGAGGCGGCGAGAAGGATTCATGAGCGCACCTATGAGCCGATTTACGAAACGGTTGCCCCGCCCGATTTGAAGAGCCGGCAGAAGGACACCGGAAAGTCGATCTGGGAGCTGTTTTTCGATGCGGGGATCCCCCTTGTGACCGCGGACAACAATCGGGAGGGGGGCTGGCTTGAGCTAAAGGAGTGGCTGAAGCCGATTCCCACCCCCGACGGGGAGGGGGAGGGGGCAAGGCTGAGGATTTTTGACACCTGCACCGAGCTTATCCGCTGCCTGCCCGCCCTGCAGAGGGATGAAAAGAACCCCGGCGACTGCGCCCGCTACCCCCACGAGATAACCCACGTTTGCGATGCGCTGCGTTATTTTGTCCGTTCCCGCCCCCGGGGCGCCCGGGTGAGGGAAAAAGCAAGCTGGCTTAAGATTGCAAGGGATCGAGCCATTCGCTCAAGTGCCCGGAGAGCCGGTTGGAGGTAGATCGTCGGTATGGTCGTCGTTGCGGTCGTCGTTGCGGTCGGTGGTATGGTCGTCGTTGCGGTCGGTGGTATGGTCGGTGGTATGGTCGGTGGTATGGTCGGCGGTTTCGAGCCAAAGCCGATTCCCACTCCTGACGGGGAGGGGGCAAGGCTGAGGATTTTTGACACCTGCACCGATCTTATCCGCTGTCTGCCCCCCTCAAGAGGGATGAAAAATGCGCCCGCTACCCCCATATGAACGGGACAGAACGGGACAGAACGGGACAGAGGGGCGCTTATGACGAAAAATTGCGATTTTCAGGAGGATTTTATATGGAGATGCTTTTGACGGCAGGTGTCGCCCTCGCCCTTTTTGCCTTGCATGAGGTGATGCACCAAAGGGAGCGGCGGCGCATTCTGTCCCGGCTTTTGGAGACAAAAAAGGAAAAAAAGACCCGAAGTAAGGGAGGGAAGGGGGCAGGCCTGTCGGTACACCGGCGGCTGATTGCCGACTGGCGGCGGGTGGAGTGAGCCCTATACCACCCCTTTTGGTGAAT
>JAAYQM010000051.1 GCA_012519315.1 Clostridiales bacterium
CGGGATCTTTCTATTGCCGCCCTTAATGCCGCAAACGAGCTCGGTTCTCAAGTGTTTTTAGTTGCACAGCGGGATATTAAAACCGATGTTCCCTCTGTGGACGACCTATTCATGGTCGGAACCGTCGCTAAGATCAAGCAGTCACTGAAAACATCGGAAAACAACATTCGCGTTTTGCTTGAGGGGGTCAGCCGTGCAAAAGTCTCGGCATATACCCAAAAAGATACATATATCTCGGCTCGGGTCATTACAAAATCAACCACCCTCGAGTCCTCACGCAGCCTGAAGGTTGAGGCGCTGATGCGAGAGGTTCACCGCGCCTTCGACAACTTCGCCAAAAACATGAACACCATCTCCGACGATCTTAAATTTGTAGTAAAGGGCATAAAATCCCCGGGTCTTCTTGCCGATTTTATCGCATCGAATGTGCTGATTCGATACACCGACAAGCAGCAGATTCTTGAAAAGTTCGAACCCCTTGCCCGGCTTGAGCTCCTCGCTCTTATCCTTGAGAATGAGGCGAACATTCTCAACTATGAAATGCAGATTCACAAAAAAGTCCGCTCAAAGATTGATTCAAACCAGCGGGAATACTACCTGCGGGAACAGCTCAAGGTGATCCAAAACGAGCTGGGCTATGGCAATGACGGCATGAGCGAGACAGATGAGTATTACGAAAAAATCGATGCCGCAAATCTCCCTGATGAGGTACGGGAAAAGCTTGTAAAAGAGGTAAATCGCCTTGCGAAAATCCCCTTCGGCTCTGCCGAGGGCAGTGTTATCCGTAATTATCTGGATGTCTGCCTTGAGCTGCCCTGGAACAAGGTTACCAAGGACCGCAATGATCTTGAATATGCAGCAAAAATCCTTAACGCCGATCACGAGGGACTAGACAAGCTAAAGGAGCGCGTCCTTGAATTCCTTGCTGTCAAGCAAGTCTCCCCGAATCTTAAAAATCAGATTCTCTGCCTTGTAGGTCCGCCCGGTGTCGGAAAAACCTCGGTAGCCATATCTATCGCCACCGCCCTCAACCGCAAATATGTTCGTGTTTCACTGGGGGGCATACGGGACGAGGCCGATATCCGCGGTCACAGAAAAACCTATATCGGATCTATGCCCGGCAGAATAATCGAGGCCATTAACAAAGCAAAATCGCGAAATCCCCTTATCCTGCTTGATGAGGTTGACAAGCTGTCAAGGGACGTCCACGGCGATCCTGCCTCCGCCCTTTTGGAGGTACTCGACTCCGAGCAGAACAAAAATTTCAGAGATCACTATATTGAGCTGCCCATCGACCTTTCGGACTGCATTTTCATCGCGACGGCAAACACTCTTGAAACAATTCCCCGCCCCCTTATCGACCGTATGGAAATTATCGAAATGAAGTCCTACTCCCGTATGGAAAAACTTCAAATCGCAAAAAAACATCTTTTCCCGAAGCAACTGAAGCGGCATGGGTTGACAAAACGCTCCCTCAGAATCGACGATGACGTCATTTTCGAAATCATAGATTCCTACACCAAGGAAGCCGGTGTGAGAAACTTAGAGCGGGAAATTGCCGCTCTTTGCAGAAAAACGGCAAGGACTCTGGTCGAGGCGGGCAAAAAGAGCATGACCATCCGGGCGAAGGATGTAGATAAATATCTCGGTCCAAAAAAGGTCATTCCGGACGGGCTGTATGAATCGGACGAGGTCGGAGTGACAAACGGACTTGCTTATACCGAATACGGCGGCGACCTCTTGAAGATAGAGGCAGCCATCCTTCCCGGTACCGGAAAGATTGAGCTGACCGGTTCCCTCGGCGACATCATGAAGGAATCGGCCAAGATTGCCGTCAGCTATCTGAGATCGGCGGCAGACTCCCTTTGCATCCCCTCCGACTTCTATAAGAATAACGATATTCACATCCATGTGCCTGAGGGAGCCGTTCCGAAGGACGGACCGTCAGCCGGAATCACCATTTTAACCTCCCTTGCCAGCGCCCTTACCGGCCGCCCTGTACGGCGGGATATTGCCATGACCGGCGAGCTTACTCTGAGAGGGCGGGTCCTTCCTATCGGCGGTCTGCGCGAAAAAACAATGGCCGCCGCCATGGCAAATGTAAAAACGGTTATCCTTCCCGCCGACAACAAAAAAGATCTGTGCGAAATTGATCCTCAGGTAAAGGAAAAGCTAAAGTTTAAGTTCTGCACCCACGCCTCCCAAGTGCTTGAGGCTGTCCTTCTGCCGAACACCGCTTTCTCCTGCAAGAAACAGGATTCAAAGCCCCTGCCCTCAAGCATCATGCAAATTCCCGACGACAATCTGACCGAAAGCATTGACTTTCCTTTCGGCGCAACCACTACATAAGGCTGCCCTGCGGTATAGCGGTGCGATTCCACGGGCATAGCTTTATGTGGCAGCCAAAAGCCCGCTTTATCGTGTCGGACAAAGGCAAAAAACTGTTTATAATACAGCCCTATGGCACAAGCCCCTTGTTGCCATTACTTAATATTTAATAACTCTACATCTAAACGAGACGAAGGTGCAAAAATGAAGCTTAATATTCAAAATACCGTATTGCGAATAACCGCCGGGCACCCTTCCCAATTTCCCAATTCTCCTCTGCCTCAGATCGCTCTGGCAGGTCGCTCCAATGTCGGCAAAAGCTCTCTTATAAACACCCTGCTTGAAAGAAAAGCCCTGGCACGAGTGAGCTCAGAGCCCGGCAAAACCATTACCGTCAACTTTTATGAAGTGGATCAGAAGCTCTTTATTGTTGATTTGCCGGGCTACGGCTATGCCAAGCGATCTGCAAGCGACAAAAAACGCTGGTCAGCCTTGACCGATGGCTATTTTACCCAAAACAAAAACATTGACAAACTGAAGCTGGTTATCCAACTGGTCGACTGCAAGGTAGGTCCTACAGCCGATGATGTCACCATGCTTGATTGGCTACGCGCCTCCAACCTCCCCCATATTGTGGTTTATACCAAAACGGACAAGCTGAGCAAAACAGCCCTCCAAAAGCGGATCGAGGAGCTAAATCAGCTTGAGGTCCTTTCCTCGGCTATAGCAACTATTCCCTTTTCTGCAACCACAAAACTCGGCAAAAACGAAGTGTGGAAGGAAATTTTATCCCATAGCAATCTATAGCTTTTGTTGGCATCCTCATTTTCTCGAAAGGAAATATCCAAATATATGATATTGCACAACCATCTTGATATCAATAATCTCGGGCATCTTACCATCGGCGGTATCGATGCTGTCGATCTCGCAAAGGAATACGGCACTCCGGCATACATTTTAGACGAGGATGTAATCCGCCAAAATTGCAGATTATATCATAAAACCCTCACCCGTCATTTCGGTGCCGCCGCCTTCCCCCTCTTTGCCAGCAAGGCGCTCTGCTTTACCGAAATATATCGAATCGCAGCCGAGGAAAAAATCGGAATCGACTGTGTGTCGGCAGGAGAGCTGTACACCGCCCGACGGGCAAACTTCCCGATGGAGCGGGTCTATTTCCACGGCAACAACAAAACCGATGAAGATATTAAACTTGCCCTGGATTTTAAGGTCGGCTGCTTTGTGGTTGATAACGAGGATGAGCTTGTCGCCCTTGACAATTCAGCAAGAACACGTGGGATAAGACAAAAAATTCTCCTCCGCATCACCCCCGATGTCGATCCTCACACCCACCAAAAAATCGCCACCGGCAAGATTGATTCCAAATTTGGCACCGCCATAGCCACAGGACAGGCTCTGCAAATCGTCAAGAAGGCTATTGATCTGCCAAACATCGACCTTGCCGGCATTCATGCCCATATCGGCTCCCAAATTTTTGATGAGTCCCCCTTTATCACCGCTGCCGAGGTTATGCTGGACTTTATCGCTGAAATTCATCAAAAGCTTTCCTACACCATCCGGGAGCTTAATCTCGGCGGCGGCTTTGCCGTTCGTTATATTGAGAGCGATCCCGTGGTGGATATCGAAAAGAATATCGCTGCCATTGCATCAAGCATTGACCGCATCTGCGCAGAACGGGGCATTGCTAAGCCTAAGATCATGTTCGAGCCCGGCCGCTCCCTTGTGGCGGCAGCAGGCATTACCCTTTACACGGTAGGCGCCGTCAAAGAAATCACCGGCTTTAAGAATTATATCTCAGTCGACGGCGGCATGACCGACAATCCCCGCTACGCCCTCTATCAGTCAAAATACACAGCCCTTATCGCCAATCGTGGATCTCAGCCTAAAGACTATACCGCCACGATTGCCGGCCGCTGCTGCGAAAGCGGCGATCTGATCGCCGAGGATATTCTGATCCAAAAGCCGCAGCGAGGGGATATCCTCGCCGTGCTTGTTACCGGCGCATACAACTACTCCATGGCCTCTAACTATAACCGCATCCCCCGTCCTCCCATTGTCATGTTAAAGGACGGCAAATCGAGAATTGTTGTCAAACGGGAGTCCCTTGAGGATCTTGTTCGTCTTGACGTGTAAATTGCTGAGCTACAGCGGCAGCCGGCAGCATTCAAAAAGCAAATCGAACAAAGACTCGAATAATATGTTCGGAATTCGACATCGCTGATATATTTCAATACAGCCGCTGAGATAAGGTGTGAATATGCAATTATTTTCAAAGGAAGCCTTCATTGAACTATTACTACGTATTCCGATTGTTCTTATCGCCCTCAGTGTGCACGAGGCAGCCCATGCCTATGCTTCATACAGGCTTGGCGATCCCACCGCGCGCAACTTCGGCAGAATTACACTCAACCCGGCAAAGCATTTTGACCCGATCGGCGCTCTCTGTCTTCTCCTTTTCCGTTTCGGATGGGCAAAACCCGTGCCGGTAAACACCCGTCACTTCAAGAATCCCCGCCGCGATATGGCTCTCACCGCCCTTGCCGGTCCCATGTCCAATGTTCTGCTCGGTTTTTTGGGAATCCTTCTTCTGAAATTGCTTACCCTACTCCTCCCTCTCATGCCGCCCACCACTATTTTTTCCTTTAATTTATACACTCAGACAGTCGGCTTTCTATACGAATTTCATTGGATAAACTTATCCTTTGCTGTGTTCAATATGCTACCCATACCCCCGTTTGACGGTTCCCGTGTTTTTCTCACCTTTCTTCCAGCAAAGCAATATTTCGCCGTCATGAAATATGAACGCTATATCATGTTTGCCCTCTTTTTTCTCATCTGGGCCGGTTATCTCACCATTCCTCTTTCCTTTATTGTCAACAAAATATCAGGTCTGATGCTTTGGATTGTTAATCTCTGATACCTTTTATGTAATGAGGCTGTATAATGCATGAAATTACCTATAAAATCGATCTTTACGAGGGCCCCCTTGATCTTCTGCTCGCCCTTGTAAACAAAAACAAAATGGACATAGCAGACATTCCCATTGCGGAAATTTGCTCTCAATATATGGATTATTTAGAGCAGGCAGAGCGTCTGGATATGGATCTTACCGCCGATTTTATCGTCATGGCAAGCGAGCTAATGTACATCAAAAGCAAGATGCTCCTCCCGAAACTGACGATCGAGGACGAGGAGGATCCCAGAGCCTCCCTTGCCGAGGCACTGCTTCGCTATCAATGCGCCAAGGAGGCTGCCGCTCTTCTAGCGCCCCTATATGAGCAATACGCCGGACGAATGGCAAAAGACACCGACGAAATAAAGCCGGACAACTCCCCCCCAACAGGGCTTGACCCGGTTTCGCTATCAAAGATTATGCGGCTTTTGCTTATCCGTAATAAGGCGAACGAAACTGCGCCCGGCACCATTATATCCCCACTTGTGAAATACAAGATTGTGCCGGTGTCTGAAATGGTCGAAAAGATCATAGGATCGATGAGCACCCGCCCCTCACAGTCCCTCCTCTCCCTTTTGCTCACCTGCGCCGAATCGAAATCGGCTCTTGTAGCTGCCTTTTTAGGCATTCTTGAATTGATTAAAGAGCGAAAAATTTTAGTCTGCCCCCTTGACGATGACGAAGCCGAGGACAACCTTGACGACATCAAGCTGAAATGGAACGATGAAGCGCGCTCGGCTTGAATCAAAATTCTAACATCCGATAACATAGGAATAATTTATGGAATCTATTACCAACATCGACGAAATGCAAAGAACCCTTGAGGCTGTTCTTTTTGCAGCCGGTCATCCGATGACCTACGAAAAGCTGGCTTCCTTATTCTCAATATCACCGAAAGAAATGAAAAAGGCGGTCATCGCCTACGCCGATCTATATAATAGTGAAACGTGCCCTCGCGGGGTGATGCTTCTCGTCCTTGAGGACAGCTGTCAGCTTTGCACAAAAGAACAATTTCTCCCCGCAATTCGGGAGGCGCTTGGCATCAAACGCGGGGGGAACTTGTCAAATTCCTCCATGGAAACTCTCGCCATCATCGCCTATAACCAGCCCGTCACCCGGGCATACATTGACACTGTGCGTGGGGTGGACAGTAGCTATGCCCTCAATTCGCTGATCGAGCGAACCCTTGTCGAATCCTGCGGCAGGCTTGATGCTCCCGGTCGACCGATGCTTTACCGCACCACCGAAAGCTTTCTGCGCTGCTTTGGTCTGCAGTCGCTAGCAGACCTCCCGCATATCAATCAAGATGAGCTTCGCGCATTCAAAGCCATGATGAATAACGCCGCAGCCGGCGAATCTCCGCCTGATAGTGACGATCTGTTTTCCACAGATACCCCTTCAAGTGCCGAAAATCCCGACGGAAAAAGCGCAACCAATGATTAATTTTGTTATTATTTCAGCATAATATGTTAAGTTCATATATAAAAAAGCTACCTTAAATCATACATTGCCACACAACCTCCAAATAATGGGGCAGTATTCCATTGACGGTATGTCTATAGAAAGGAGTGCCTATGATAGGGCTAATTATATCGGCTTGCCTTCTACTTTTGATCACACTCCTGCTTTCCCTCCGTCTTTATTTTGTCGCTGAAATCGGTGATGAGCTAAAATTTTACGCAAAAATTCTCTTCATTAAATTCACAATATATCCCGAAAAGGAGAAAGCAATCCGCATCTCCGATTATTCCTATAAACGATTTGCCCGAAAAAAAAGGCGTCAGATGAAAAAACGTGCCCGCGCCCTTGCAAAGCAAAGAGCGGCAAAGCCAAAGGAACCTGTAGCGCCTAAAAGAAGAACGGCATCTGATCTTATCGAGATCATCAAGCTGCTTCTTTCCCTTTTTAAAATTTTTCTGCCCCGTTTTCTCAAGCATCTAAGAATTGAGATTGCCCGGATAAAAATTACAGTCGGAGGCTCCGACCCGGCAGCAACCGCCATCACCTACGGCATTATAGCACAGCTCACCGCATACCTACTTGAATATCTCGATAACATAACCAACATAAAGAGTGACCAAAACACGGAAATCTCTGTCGATGCCGATTTTATATCCGAACATACCACCTATGACATACATTTTATATTTTCTCTTCGGATCTGGCATATGCTTGACATCGGTATACGATTAGCATATAATTATCTCAAAGATAAACCTGAATTTGCCATATCTGAGCGGTCGGAAAACAGCTAAGTTTAAAATATACGGAGGAATTATCATGTCAGAAAGCAAAATCAACGACATCATCCAAGTATCCCTTGAAAAAATCCGCGAGCTTGTAGATGCACAGACCATTATCGGCAATCCTATCAATACCGCAAACGGCACGACGGTTATTCCCGTATCAAAGGTAACTGTC
The DNA here is from genome assembly GCA_012519315.1 of Clostridiales bacterium. Taxonomy (GTDB): domain Bacteria; phylum Bacillota; class Clostridia; order Oscillospirales; family CAG-272; genus JAAYQM01. The sequence continues at coordinate 7,721 of JAAYQM010000051.1, forward strand.
GGCTTTGCCTCAGGCGGACTTGACTACAACAGCAAAAAAGCTGACAACAAATCACCCGGCAGCACCTCCTCGAGACCTGCCAACTTCGGCGGAGGCGGTGGAACAGGCATCAGTGTCTCCCCTATTGCCTTTTTGATTGTCAGTGCCGATGGCAATGTAGATCTTTTAACCATCAACAAAAATGAAGGCAATGATCCCATTGATAAAATTACCGCTTTGATCGAGCGTTCACCCGATATCTTAGAAAAGTTTAAGACAGTTTTTTCAAAAAATAAGAAAAACGACCAAAATGAGCAAGACGAGCAAACAAAGGCAGATAACTCATAGTTTTGCTAATACACTGAATATTTTTCCACGTTGTCACCGGATGCTCAACGCATAAATACAACTCCCACTACAGATAAATAAACTATATAACAAAATTGCGTTTTATTATCATCTTGGTATAAAGCTCTGTAAAGCCGCTGTACAAGCTCTTTACAGAGCCAGACCTTGTCTTTATGGCGCCGCCTAGCCCTTTTGCGGTCATTTAGACAACGACAATCAAGAACAGGAGTTGTATTGCAACGTGAAAAATAAATTTATGCGTATCTCGTTTTTTTTCTTGTCTCTGACCCTCGTTATTCTTTTCATAGCACCTCTTTACTGCCTGTCTTCAAGCGGGCTTCCCTCTGTTTCCGCCGAATGCAGCGTTCTTATTGAGGCTGACGGCGGGAAGATCATTTTTCAAAAAAATGCCGATAAACGCCGCCCCATGGCTAGCACCACCAAGATTATGACCGCCCTTATCGCCCTTGAACACTGCAATCTTGACAAAATAGTTACGGTATCGAAGGATGCTGTCGGTATTGAGGGCTCGTCGATCTATCTTATACCTGAGGAGCGTCTCACTATAGAGCAGCTTCTCTATGCCCTTATGCTCGAAAGTGCCAACGATGCGGCAGCGGCCATTGCCATCGACATTGCCGGCAGTATCGAAGGATTTGCCGCTATGATGAATGAAAAGGTCAAGCAGCTTGGTCTTACCGACACCAATTTTACAAATCCCCACGGTCTATATGACGAACAACATTACACAACCGCCTATGAGCTTGCCATTATCACCGCCGAAGCGCTGAAATATCCGAAATTCAAGGAAATCGTCTCAACCGGCAAAAAAACCATACCTCTGCAAAAAACCGGGGGCGTGCGCCTTCTCATAAATCATAACAAGCTTTTGCGAATATACAGTGATGCCATCGGCGTGAAGACCGGCTTTACCAAAAAAAGCGGACGCTGCCTTGTTTCGGCCGCCGAGAGGGACGGCGTACAGCTTATTGCCTGTACCCTCAATGCCCCGAACGACTGGAACGATCATATTGCCATGCTAAATTACGGCTTTAACCGGCTTGAGTATGTTTCCTTAGCAGAGCCGGGAGAGCACTCATTCACCATACCGGTGGTTGGCGGTACCCTCTCCCTTATCGAATGCACTAATACTAAGTCCTATGGTCTAACCGTCGAACGCAACAATAACAACGTCACTCATGAAATCGACCTGAGAAGATTCTACTTTGCCCCGATAAAAAAGGGGGAGATCCTCGGAAGGATAATCTACTACAACAACGGTGAGAAAATCGCGGAGATTCCGCTGGTCGCCGCCTTTGATGTTCCGGTAAAGCCGCCACAAAAAAACTTCTGGCAGCGACTGTTCCCTTTTATTAAGCATTAAAAGCCTAAGGACCACACTGTTTATTCTGTCATCCGATTCGCACGGCCTTAATTTGAGCGGATGCCAACCTGACAAAGCAAGGAGCCCTATGAAAAAGATCAGATTGCAAAAATATTTTACCGACTGCGGCATAATGTCCCGCAGAGCGGCTGAAATCGAAATAGAGCACGGATATGTTTCGGTCAACGGCATTCCGGCAAAAATCGGCTGTAAAATTGATCCGTCGGTTGATATCGTGACATACCGGGGACGGGTTATTCGTCCCCGTGACTGTCATTATACATATATCATGCTGAATAAGCCACGGGGCTTTCTCAGCAGCGTCTCAGACGACAGAGGGCGTCCCTGTGTCACCCATCTGCTCACCGACATCGGCAAAAGGGTCTATCCTATCGGTCGGCTTGACCTTTATTCGGAGGGACTGCTCCTTTTAACCGATGACGGCGAATTTGCCAACCGGCTGACCCACCCAAAGCATCATATCCCAAAACGCTATCGCGTAAAAATAAAAGGAAGGCTGCAGCCCGACAAGCTGGAGGCCCTCCGCTCTGAAATGGTGATAGACGGATATAAAATTACCCCCGCCATCGTTGAGATAACAGAGGAATTTCTCGGATATACCCTCCTTGAGATGACCCTCTTCGAGGGGAGAAACCGTCAAATCCGAAAAATGTGCAATTCCCTCGGCCTTACGGTAATGGGCTTGCGCCGAATTGCTGTCGGTAATGTAAAGCTTGGCAGCCTTCCGCCCGGAAAGTGGCGCCACCTCACCGAGGAAGAAGTCGCATCCCTTAAAGATTATCACCGCCAAAATACTCATAATCAACAGAGGTAGCCATGCTGGAAGTTAAACCACTGCAAAATAAAACCGAACAAGAGACGGCGTGCTTAAAATGCGGCGTTATGTACGCACCTGATTATCTTGCCTATGCCGCATATAAGGACGGGCAATTCGTCTGTCTGTGTCAATTCAAACCATCCTCCGGCTGCGGTATTATAAAGGATCTTAAAGCACTGGAAGATCATCGAGATGCCGAGACCCTTGAGCTCATCCTAAGGGCGGCGCTCAGCTTCATGGATTTATGCGGCAATCGCTGCTGCGAATGCAGAGGAGGAGAGCTTGACATAGATGCCCTGCGCCTTGCAGGCTTTGAATTGAATGAGAAGGGGCACTATGCCATATCATTTGACAAGCTCGGTTGCCAACATAAAAAATAAATACTGACCGGTCAAAAATTAATCTTTATATCCTGACTTAAGCTTCAATATTTTGAAAAAATAATTTTTTTGAGGTTTGATATGAAAAACAAAAGTAAGGGAATCATCGCAGAATTTAAGGAGTTTATAACCCGCGGGAATGTCATCGATCTTGCTGTCGGTATTATTGTCGGTTCATCCTTTACAGCCATTGTAAATTCCCTTGTCGCCGACATTATCATGCCCTTTATCGGCTGGATTATCGGTGATATTGACTTCAGTGATCTCAAGATCGTTTTGCTAAAAGCAACCGAAACAAAAGGCGAGGTCGCCATCCGCTACGGCCTCTTTATCCAAAAAGCCCTTGAGTTTCTCATAATTGCTCTTGTTGTCTTCCTTGTTGTCAAGATAATCAACAGGCTTCGCAGAACAATAAAGAACGGACTTCTCAACCCTCAATCCAACGAACAGGAGCCCGCACAAAAGTAAAACTCACTATAAACCCCTCACGATAGCTTTGTCTACTCTCCGCAAATAACACCCGCTTTTGACAAATCATCGTTCCATTTTTTGTTGTTTTTCTAAAGCCGCATCTCTATTATGTGAGCAGATAACCGCTTAGCGGCTATCTGCTTACTTTAATCAGTTTTAGATAATATGTTTATTTTTTGTCCAAAATGTGATATGATACTTTTATATCCATTTTGCTTTAAATAGTGTTCTCTGCCGCCAAAGAAAGCAGAAAAATCCTCCCGATCGTCATGAAAGGAACCTCCGCCATGCAGATCTCTGACAATAACTTCCCCGCTATGCTCGGCATTATCGGCGGTCTTGGTCCGATGTCAACCGTCTATTTTTATGAATTGCTCACCTCTATGACATTAGCAGAAACCGATCAGGATCATATCGATATTGTAATAAGCAGCCGGGCATCTACTCCGGATCGAACAGCCTTTATACTTGGGGAATCGGACAAGAATCCTCTCGATTATATGATAGAAGACGCTCACAGACTTATCCGATACGGCGCCGACATTCTTGCCATACCCTGCAACACTGCCCACTATTTCTATGACCAATTAGCAGAAAGTGTCGATGTGCCTCTGCTCAATATTATCTACGAGACGGTCGCCTTCCTCAAAAAAGAAGGGGTTGAAAGAGCGGGCATTCTAGCCACCAGCGGAACGATTCAATCTCATACATATCAGCTAATGTGTGACAGATTCGGAATCGAGTACAAAATCCCGTCGGATAAAAATCAGCAACGGCTATCTAACATTATATACGGCTCTGTCAAGAGGGGAAAGCCTACCGATCCTATTGCCTTTGCAGAAATTGCAAATGAGCTGAAAAATGCCGGCTGCGACCGAATTATTCTTGGTTGCACCGAGTTGTCTCTGATAAAGCGTCAGGTGCATCTGGATGATTTTTTTGCCGATTCCCTCGATATACTGGCGCGTAGCGCGATCCGCGCCTGCGGGAAAAAAATACGTTCCTAAAAACTCTTATTTTTGAACCTTGCAATTACTGCAAAATTACTGCGAAATATCATTATGGGAGAGAAATCTATGCAACTTACCAAGCTGCTCGCAGATGTTATCTATAAAAATCCCGACAATCACAACCTCGAGGACATTGACATCGCCTATGTCGTATACGACTCGAGAAAAGCAACCTTTGATACCGTGTTTGTCTGTATCACTGGCGCCGTACATGACGGACACGATTTTGCACAATCTGCCTACAATAAGGGCTGTCGTGTTTTTGTTTGCGAGCATGAGGTTGATCTGCCGGAGGATGCGATTATACTCCTTGTCTCAAATGCAAGAATTGCCCTTGCCCGTTTATCGGCAACCCTGTTCGGCTATCCTGCAGAAAAACTGAGTATCATCGGCATCACCGGCACCAAGGGAAAGACAACTACCGCCCATCTGATTGCCCAGATTCTGACAAAGGCCGGATATAGAGCAGCCTATATCGGCTCAAACGGCATCTCCTTCGGAAACGCACATTACCCCACCACAAACACAACGCCCGAAAGCTATGATCTGCATTATTATTTTAATAAGATGGTGAATGCGAAGGTACAGTATGTTGTCATGGAGGTCTCCTCCCAAGCCCTCTATCATTTCCGTGTTTACGGCATCAAGTTTAGCATCTGCGTCTTTACAAATCTTAGCCCCGACCATATCGGCGGCATTGAGCATCCTACCTTTAGCCATTATAAAAATTGCAAGATCTCGCTGTTCCGCGATTACGGCTGCGAGTGCATTGTCTACAATGCCGATGACCCCCATCACCGGGATATGATCAAGAACACCGGTGTTGTCACCCGTAGCTTTGCTCTGCGCGAAAATGCCGATTTTTCCGCATCGGATATTAATCTTTTGAAGGAAAACGGACATTTAGGCGTCTCCTTTGTTATGCATACCGTAACCGAAAATCTACGGGTAGAGCTATATTTGCCGGGAGAGTTCAATATTTACAATGCCCTTGCTGCCGTTGCCGTTTGCAGGCATCTGGGCATCGGCTATTCAACAATGCTATCAACCCTGAAAAGCGCCAGCATTAGAGGGCGCTTGGAGGTAATCCCCGCCCTTCTCTACTGCACCTTTATCATCGACTATGCCCACAACGAGGTCAGCCTTCGCTCGGTGTTAACCGCACTGCGTCAGTATAATCCAACCCGGCTTATCTGCCTTTTCGGATCGGTGGGCGGGCGTACCAAAATGCGGCGGGCAAAGCTCGGAAAGGTAGCCTCAGAACTGGCCGATTTCAGCATTTTAACCTCGGATAATCCCGATTTTGAGGCGCCTGAGAATATCATTAATGACATTGCAAGGGCTTTTCCCGAAAACAGCAATGCCTACATTAAAATCCCCGATCGCGCCGAAGCGATTAAATATGCCGTCGAAAACGCCGCTCCCGGAGATATCGTTCTTCTTGCCGGCAAGGGGCATGAGGAATACCAGCTAATCGAGGGAAAAAAGATCCGCATGAACGAAAAGGAATTGCTCATCAAATACGCGATGGAGTTTTCAGAGGAAATCGGAGCCATAATTCCATAAGAATTTTTAAGAACAACTTTGCCAAGTAATTATAAAAGTACCGTCAGACTAAATCGGTCTGACGGTACTTTTTGCTTTTACCGGAGAAAGTCTAAGGCTCCCCCTCATCGGCATTTTGAATTGACCTTTTATAGAGCATAACATCGATCTTTGATTTTACCGTTTCCTCAACGGTGACATAAATCGGAACAGCCATAAGCAATCCTACAATCCCAAACAGCGCTCCCATAATAATAACGGCAATCAGCGTTATTCCCACCGGTCTACGCACCCGCGCCTTGATAATACGCGGCTGAATGTAGATAAAGCCGAGGATATGAACGGTAAGCATAATTAAGATAAACCAAACGGTCATATTCGGCGCCGTTATAAAGACTATAAAAGCGGAAACAAAGGCGCCGGCGAGAGTTCCTGCCACCGGGATAAGCCCGGCAATTCCAATAATGCAAGCCACAACAGAATAGAAGGGCAGCTGAAGAATCCACATAACAACAAAGAAAATCGCCGTAATAATTAGGGTATAGAGCAGCCGTCCCGTTGTATAATCAATAAAATTGCGATACAATCTCCCGGTTATGATATAAATACGGTCTCTGATTGATTTTTTGAAGAGAGCGGTCATCGTTTTACGTATTATGCCAATTAGCATCCGACGGGAGGTAATAAGGTAAACCGAAACGATAATTCCGATAACTATGCTCCACATTTCGGATATAACACGATTAAAGGCCGAGAAGATCACAGGCAGCTGTTTTTGAATACTGGTGAAGGAATCCACAACCGAGGTTCTTATGTATTCGGTTAGTTTATTATACTGTTCTGCGAAAAAGTCGGCATATGGCAGGTTTTCATCAAGCCATTTAAGCGCAGAGGATAAATAGTAGGAAAGCCGAAGCTGCAGAAAATTATAGGATTCGATCAATTGCGGAACAACAACAAGAAGGAGGGTTGCAATAATCAGCAACACGCTAAGATAGGCAAAAACAACCGAAAGAGCACCTCTCAGCTTTGATCTTGGCTTTTTAGGGAATATGAATTTTAAAGCCTTCGTTTCATAGAACCGGACAAGGGGCATTACAATGAGCGCGATGATTAGTCCGTAAATGACCGGCTTTATCACACCAAACAAAAAGGAAAAAAAGCCGAAAACATCGCCAATATTTAAAAAAATGCCCAAAATCATTAGAAAAAAGAAAACACAGATTAAAAAATATGCCGAGATAGTGATAAACTTCTCATTAAAATCCGACTTCACGGTGACACACGCTCCTTTCCGGGCAAATTTATGTTAGAAGGCTTTTTCGTCATAATAATCGGATGTTTCAAGAGGAAGGTTCTTCTTTTTCAATTTCCCCTCAATGAAATCCTTAAAGAGCTTATAGATCAGCGCAAAGAGGGGAACGCCGAAGAACATTCCCGGTATTCCCAAAAGTCCTCCCATAAGGATAATCGCAATAATGACCCAAATCGAGCTAAGCCCCGTGGTATCTCCGATTATTCTCGGGCATATGATGTTGCCGTCAATCTGCTGAATAATCAATATAATTATCAAAAACCAAAACGCCTTGACCGGGTCGGCAATAAATATGATAAAAGCGCTCGGAATCGCACCGAGATAGGGGCCGAAATACGGTATCGCATTAGTTACCCCAACAATAAAACTGACTAGGGGATAATAAGGTATCTTAAAGATGGCAAGCACAATAAAGGTGATGATACCGACAAGGCAGGAGTCAAACATCTGCCCTAAAATATATCTGCCAAAGGTTCTGTTGGTATATCGGGCAAGGTCAAGCACCCTGTCGATCCTTTGACGTGAAAGGGTAGCCTCCATTATTTTCATTATGTAGGCAAGAATTTTCTCCTTTGAATATAAAAAATAAAAAGAAAGAACGAAGCCGAGGAATGTCCTCATGAGAGTTATTACAAATTTCCCGCCATAATTGACGATATAGGAAATAACTGTCTGAATCAGCTCATAGGAGTTAGAAATAAACTCCTTGATTCTCTCGATCACGCCGTTGACATCGAGAAATTCTGTAATCGTTTCATATTCTCCGTTAAAAAGAGAAAAGTTTTTTATAAAGTCGTTGGCCCATTCTTCTGCTGACGCAATATATAAGCTCAGCTTGCTCTGTAAATCGTTAGAGCTGGCAATAATCTGGGGAACTACCAGCAAAGCAAAAAGTGTAAATATGATAATAACAATGAAATAGGTCAGAATAATTGAATAAATACGTCTCCTTTTTACATTCATGCCCTTTTTCTTCTTACGTAAAAGAGGAGAGAAGATATATTTTTCGCATAACTTCATCAACGGGTTGCAAAAGTAGGCAATGATAAGACCGTATAGAATAGGGCTTATAATGCTTATAAAGATTCTGATGTATTCGGTCGTTTTCTTTATATTTACGCCAACAAGGAAGCCTGCCAGCGCAACGGTGATCACAATACAGGCATATAACGATATCATTGTATATTTTTTTTCCCACTTTATTCTGTACATAGCACCCCTCATACATCATAATAAGTATAAATATGTTAAAAAATCACATAAAAATACAATAAAGTTTACATAAAACTAAATAAAATCATTACAATTAACAAATTTTGTTATATTTTACACGATATCTATTGCATTTTCACATTTTTTGGTTTATAATAACATTATTGTTGGTTTATTATTCCATGCAACAATAATTGTTCGACTCTGGTTTATCTTTCCTTAATCAAAATATACTAAAAACAAAGACAAATTGCAAGGTCTTTTGATTTATTCTGACATATATATAAAAAATTTATCAAAAAGGTTTGAGCTAAGGAGTTAAAAAATGATATTAGTTGTTGACAACAAGGAACAAACACGGGCAGAAATCCGAGCATGTCTTAGGAAGGTCGGGATATACAGCATGGGATCATCTATAGAGGATGCCCTGCAATATGCCAAATCAGGTCGCTTTAGTATCGTTCTGATATCGCCCACCCAACCATATTTTGAAATGGGAAATTTATGCTCCCAGATTAAGACCTTCAACAAAGATATCACTGTAATCTCGATAATTGGTTCAGACTGCTCCGAAAGTTTGCTTTATACGTGCCGTACTTATTCAGACTACCGCTTCAGACTTCCCCTTTCCATGCGCAATTTTCTCATCGAAATATTAAATATCATGAACAGTCGGCATGATATCTTTTACAAAAGACCGAAATGCGGCAGAATATACGTGGGGATCGACCCCCAGGAGGTCTATATATGCGGAAAGGAGATTCAGCTTACAGACAGTGAATTTTCGATCTTGCGCCTGCTTGCCATCTATTATCCGAGACATTTTAAAAGCGAAGAGATTCTCGACTGTTGCTTTGGCAGCGTTGGTAAGATCGGTCGGGGCAATGTCGCCACCCATATCTCAAGCATTAATAAAAAGTCGCGGCTGGCAAGCTCCTACCATGCAATCAACAACACCCGCGGTCATGGCTATATCCTTAATTACATAGAATAAATAAGCATACATCAACTAAGCATAGCACAAAGCAGCTTCCAAAACCGCTCAAAGGATGCAAGATCCAGCGACTCCCTCGGGGTGTGCACATGGTAAACAGCCGGACCGATAGAGAGAATATCCATATCGGGAATCGCATTTTTTACAAGACCGCATTCAAGACCGGCATGAATAGCGGAAAACACCGGCTCTCTGCCAAAAAGTCTGCGATAATGGAGTTTGTAAACTTCCCGAATGAGGGAGTTTCGGTCATATGCCCATCCGGGATAGCGACCGTCCCACCTAACTGTAAAGCCCTCGACCAAAACCATCCCGCTGATAGTGCTGATAATCTTATCCAGCTTCTCCTCAATCGATGAGCGGCAGGAACAGTGTATGCTCACACAGTTTTTGCCGCTTTTAAATACGGCTATGTTAGAAGAGGTTTCGACAAGGTTTTTAAAATCGGCGCTCATTTCAATAACGCCGTCAGGGAGCTGATTAAGTAGTCTTATCACCCTTTTGGTATCATCAGCGGTAAAAGCATCCCCCTCAGCTTCCCTCTCCTCACAGGAAAAATAAAATCCCGGATCGCTGCTTTGCAGCTTATCCTTCAACTCCTCGGCAGCAGACCGAAGGACCGCCATCGCCACCTTGCGATCGGCGGCTTTTATTTTTGCTATGCATTCCCGTGGAATGGCGTTGTCCTTGTTTCCGCCGTCAACCGACACAAGGCAGATCCCTGTCTTTTGAGAGGCCTTATCAATCAAAGACGCCATAAGCTTGTTGGCATTTGCCCGGCGGCGATGAATATCCATGCCGGAATGACCGCCGGACAGACCGCCGATTCTCAACATAAGACCCTCCCCGTCGGCAAAGACCCTGGGAAGCTCGGCGGTGATGATTCCTCTTATCCCTCCCGAACAGCTGACTATAGCGACCCCCTCTTCCCCGGTATCAAGATTGATCATCTGTCTTGCCTTGATTTTAGAATAATCAAAAGCGGTCGCGCCCAGCAGCCCAACCTCTTCTTTTGAGGTAAAAAGGCACTCTAATGGGGCATGGGCAGGCGCCGTTCCGTCGAGCACGGCAAGCATGGCAGCCACCGCAACACCATTATCGGCGCCAAGGGTCGTACCCCGCGCCCGTAAATAACCGTCCTTAACATACAGCTTCAGCCCCTCACGGGAAAAGTCATGATCGCTATCCCTGTCGGTCTCGCACACCATATCAGTATGCCCCTGCAAAAGTACCGGGGCGCGGTCCTCATATCCGGCGGTTGCCGGACGAGTAATCAAGACATTTTGCCATTCATCCCGATAAAAGGAAAGCTCGTGCTTCTTTGCAAAATTGCACAAATAGTCGGCAATCTTTTCCTCGTTGAAAGACCCTCTCGGTATGGCACTGATCTCCTCAAAATAACGAAACAGGGACGCCGGCTCATACCCTGAGACAACATAACCGCTCAAAATTACCCCTCCCTAAATTTTCAATAATGCCCTCAAAAATGCCGAAAAACTGTATAAAAACACATTTACAGAGACCAATTTGCCGCTATTTCACTGGCTTTAATCTTATTTTTTTCCTCGGTGTTAACCACAACATCCTTAATCAACTCAGACAGCTTGGCATCATAAACCGATTCAATCACATCCGATTCAAAGGTGCTAAAGAAATCGGCATTCATTTTGTCGGAATAAGCCTTCTCATCAAGGGGATATCGCTTGATAAAGTGTACCCCGAACTCAGATTCCACTCGCCTAACCTCGCCGATCTCCATCTCAAAGGTGACCCTTAGCACCTCTGCAATATAGTCTGTCGAGGCGGTAAAATAAAAGCCGTTTTTGTAATAAGCGGATGCCTCGTCCTCCGAGTATTCACCGAGAAGCGCTTCAAAATCTCCTCCGTTGTCCAGTTTTTGCGCCAGCTCCTCTATCTTCGCCTGTTTTTCCGCCTTTTCCTCAACGGTTAGCTCCTCGGTCAGATATTTTTCTCCGTCATGAATATATTTCCCGTCCTCATCGGTCACAAGGCGGTCCTTTGTGCGGATAAAAATATGCTTCATCCTTGCGTAATTAGCCTCATAATATTCCTGGCGCTGCTCGTCAGTAATTTTCTCAATGCCGTAGGAGCCGTATAAATAATCCTTTACAACCTCCATTTTGGCTTCTTCCAGATAGATATCGTACAAAATGTCATAGTTTACACCATAATTTGCGGCATAGGCGTTAAACTGCGACTTCTTCCCCTCCCCGAGATCCTCAACCAACTGATCAAGTCTCTCTTTTATATTGTTTTTCACCGTTTTGCTGAGGGTAAGATCATATTCACGAAAAAGAGACATGATAACAAGCTTTTTCTTGATGCTCTCATCGGCAATTGCGGTAAAAAAGCTTTCGGTCGTGACCCCTTCGTCCAATACCTCCTCCCAGAAGGATGCCGAATCCTTGCTGTTCTCGCCGTAGGTATACAAAAACATTGCCTTGTAGCCCGAAAGCCAATATTGATACATATGAGGGGACACACTAACATCCTTATAGGTCATAACCGGTGTCTCCTTTGCTCCGCAGGCAGAAAGGAAGAGGAGGCAAAGCAACCCTGCCAAGCCAACGATAACGCCATAAAAAGCCTTTTTCACACGCATTTTTTCGTCATTACTCCTTCGTGAACATTCTTTATTTAAAAGAACGGTCTATCAACTAACAATCTTCATTTATTTAACCGTCCGGGATAAAAAGCCGATAAAACAAAGTGTTTTCTACCAGTATACCTCATTGATATGAACAATTCTACTTATTGCCTCTTGCAATTTGTATATATTTTTTAAATAATTGATGGGAGAAGGAAATGGGATTCTGCCCCTTTTTCAGCTTATAAGTGATATAAGGGGGGTTTGCCATGATCATGCGAAGACTGCCGCTAAGCTCCAGCGAAAGCTCGGGCCAGACATTGATATCGATCTGTTGCGGGACATAGCGCATCTCTGCCTCTCTCTGCTCAATGCGTGAGACGCCGCATTGCGCCGCCATCGACCGGATAAGGGCAACCTTCAGCAGATTATCGGTGGGTTTCGGATAATCGCCGTATCGATCGCAAATTTCCTCGGATAGATCGATCATGTCCTCCTCCTTTTCAATCAAGGCAATGCGCTTATACAGCTCCATGCGTTGTGGCGCCGAGGGAACATAAGATTCGGGAATGAAGGCATCAACACTGATATCCACCTTGCACTCGATCTTCGGCTGAACCTTTTCCCCCCGTTCCTCAAGAACAGCCTCGTTAAGCAGCTTGATATACAAATCGTATCCGACAGCATCCACATGACCGTGCTGCTCAGCACCAAGGAGATTTCCCGCACCGCGTATCTCAAGATCACGCAAAGCAATGCGAAAACCGGCGCCGAATTCGGCATATTCACGAATGGCGGAAAGCCGCTTTTCAGCAATTTCTGATAGACTTTTACCCATACGATAGGTAAAATAGGCGTAGGCGCGCCGGCTGGACCGCCCCACCCTTCCCCTAAGCTGGTGAAGCTGGGCAAGACCCAGCCTGTCGGCATTTTCAATGATCAGGGTATTGGCATTCGGCACATCCACCCCTGTCTCGATAATAGTGGTGCAAACCAGGATATCAAGCTCCCCGTCCACAAGCCCCTGCCATATCTCCTCAATGCGCTCCCTATCCATCTGCCCATGGGCAACGGCAATGCGCGCGTCGGGAAAAGCACGAGCCATCCTTGAGGCGACAATGTCAATAGTTTCCACACGGTTGTAAAGATAGAACACCTGCCCGCCCCGACGAAGCTCCTTGCGAATGGCCTCATTAATGATAACAGGATCATGCTCCAGCACATAGGTTTGAACGGGCAGTCGATCCCCCGGCGCTTCATCCAGCACCGACATATCCCGAATCCCGCTCATAGCCATGTTAAGGGTGCGAGGAATCGGGGTTGCGGTGAGGGTCAAAACATCAATATTTGTTGCCATTTGCTTGATTTTTTCCTTTTGGGCGACACCGAAGCGCTGCTCCTCATCCACAATCAAAAGACCCAAATTCTTAAATACAACATCCTTAGAAACAAGCCTGTGAGTGCCGATGATCATATCTATATCTCCCCGGCGCAGCCTTCTTAGAATCTCCGCCTGCTGCTTTGGACTGCGAAAGCGGGAAAGCATTTCTATCTTGACCGGAAATCTGCGCATTCTGGAAACAGCCGTTTGATAATGCTGGAGGGCAAGAATCGTTGTCGGCACAAGGAATGCTACCTGCTTACCCGAAAGAATTGCCTTGAAAGCGGCGCGAAAAGCCACCTCGGTTTTTCCGAATCCCACATCGCCGCAAAGCAGTCTATCCATCGGAACAGGCCGCTGCATATCTCTTTTAATATCCTCTACGGCCTCCAGCTGAGAATCGGTCTCATCGTAATCAAAAAGCTCCTCAAACTCCCTTTGCATATCATCATCAGGTAGGAATGCAAAGCCGCTTTTTCGCATACGCTCGGCATAAAGAGCAATAAGCTCCTTTGCCATATCCCGAACGGCACTTTTCGCCCGCGCTTTTGCTCTCTGCCAGTCGGCGCCTCCCATCTTCGACAGCTTGACCTGACCGTCCTCCGAGCGGGCGCCAATAAATTTTGAAACAAGGTCCAGCTGATCAACCGGCAAAAACAGCTTGTCGCTGCCGGCATAATTGATCTTAATATAATCACGGGATACCCCGTCAATTATCAGGTTTTCAATACCCATGTACATACCGATACCATAGGCAGTATGCACGACATAATCACCGATCTCAAGGTCGGCATAGGACATGATCTTCTGTCCGGCTGTTTTTTTGCTTGCTCCTTTGCGTTTTAGCCCCTTTATCCTGCGAGAGCGATCACCCTCCCCCTGCAATACCGACATCACAGCGATCTTCGGGGTCAGCAGCTCAAAGCCCGACTCTATCCGACCGGTGATAATCAGGGTAACAGACAGGGGCATATCCTGCCGCAGATTCTGCCACAGGTCGGCTGCATCGTCAGTGCTAACAACCGCATTTATATTGTCGGCGGACAGCATTTCGGCTATGTTTTTCGCCTCATGCTCACTTTCGCAAACGATAATGCGGCGGTATCCCCCCTTGGTAAAGCCCTCGATATCCTCCAGCATCAGACGATAGTTTCCGGCATAGGAGACGGTCTGACGGCTGCGGAAGGAAAAAATTCCCCCAAGTCGCCTCTCCGGCAGCTTGACAGCAAAGGTATTCACATGAACGGTTGCCTTGCCGGACAAAAACTCTTCAAAATCGGTATGAGATTTTGCATAGTCGCAGTATTTGGAGGCAATGGTACCCGCATCCAAAAGCTCGGTTATGCTCTCCCCCATGTGCCAATGAAAGGCCTCACGCCTTTCATTGACGGCAGTAGTGCCCCCGATAATGCACACCGAAGGACCGATTAAATCAAAATAATCGGTAAGAGCCGAACGCTCCGGGTAAACGGCTGTGATATACTTGTCGATAAACTTAAGTTCCTGCCCGCCATCAACGGCGGCCAGCTCCTCCTCCAGCGCCTTCCTTGCCGCCGCATCCTTCGCCTTGCTAAGCTGAGCCTTGATTGCACGGCGAACGGTTTCTGCAGCCTCTCGGTCGTAGATCAACTCCCGAGCCGGCAAAATCTCAGCTTCTCTGATATTTTCTATAATTCTCTGAGACTCAACATCAAACACGCCCATGCGGTCGATCTCATCGCCGAAAAATTCTATGCGGACGGGCAGAGCCGGCTGATTCTTTTTTGCGGATGAATTTCCCACAGGGAAAATATCGACAATCCCGCCCCTGCGCGCAAACTGACCGGGGGCGTCCACAAGCTCAACCCGGACATACCCCATGCGGATAAGGGTAGATATCAGATTGTCAGGATCCCGCTCCTCCCCCATCATAATAAGAAAACGGCTGGCGGACAGCACCTGAGGAGGCATTGTATATTGCAAAAGGGCGTCCGGCGTTGTAACCACCGCCTCCGCCTCCCCGGAAAGGAGGGCGGACAGCACAGATAGCCTCTCATGCTCAAACTCATGGGAGGCTGAAATATTATAAAAAACAAAATCTCTTTGGGGATATTGCAGGGCGAGAACGCCGTCTTCATTCAAATTTCGGGCAATACTTGCCCCGTCCTTATCGTCTCCGACAATGATCAAAACAGGTCTTCGGTATTTTTCCCTAAGATCGCTGACAAAGGCGCGGTAAAAAATATCCACCGCGCCCCCCGAAAGACCGCTTACCAAAATCGGATGAGGCTTATGCTCCAGTTGCTCCTCGACAGTCGATAGAATCTGAGCATATTCCTTGTCCTGCGCAATAATCTTGTGAAGTATATTCATGTTTAATTCATAACTAAAAATCCAAAACCCATCCGGCAAAGCGCATGCTAAAATCAAAACCGGCTTATATTTTGTTTTTAAAACCGGTCAAGCAACGGGCAACCTTGCTTTAGGATAGGTATTATTTATCTCCTGTAGGAATTACCTATTTGTTATACTGGTTCATTGCTTGATCAATGTTGCCCTTCAAAATAAGACTAATACTATTGTACACAGACTCAAAACAAGAAAACAAGGCTTTTTTGTCGTCCTCGCTAAGCTCGCTTAGCACCCAGTCGGCAAGATTGTAATCCGGGTGCGGCTTTGCCCCGACACCGAGCTTGATCCTCGGGAAGGCATCGGTATTCAACTGCAAAATGATGTCCCGCAGCCCGTTATGACCGCCGTCGCTTCCCTTTCGCCTGATTCGCATTTTTCCCGGCTGAAAGCTGGTATCATCGGTAATGACAATAATATTTTCGGGAGTGATTTTGTAAAAATCCGCCGCCTCACGCAGCGCCGCCCCTGAATTGTTCATAAAGGTCTGGGGCTTCAGAATAAGGACACGCACATCGTCAATAATCATCTCCCCCGACAGGGATTTAAATTTTATCCTATCAACCTTTACATTTGTACGTTGTGCAATATAATCAACGGCCAAAAAACCCGCATTGTGGCGGGTAAAGGCATATTTTACGCCCGGATTGCCCAGTCCTGCAACAATATGGGTTAAGGGCGTTGTTTTTTGTGTCGGTTTTTTTTCAAGTGCTTTAAAGATATCAAAAATGCTACTCAATATTTTTTCCGTCCATCCTTTTATATATTCTATATTTTACCTTAATCAATCATAAAATGCAAGCGCAATTGCATCTCTTAAGTACATCATAACCATAAATATCTGATAATTATGAATAAGTTTCAACAAAAAGGAAAAAAATCTTAAATAATATAAAAAACTCTAGCTTTTATTAGCAAAATATGATATAATACCCGTTGTGACTTGTTTTGTATGAAAAATGAACCTTGAGAATTTCTTTTTTATGCAAGTCATGTAAGACCCCTTTAATTTCTGTCGAAAAATAATTATTTTTATAATTGGAGGATATCAAAGAATGAGAAAGAAGTATGTTTA